>CAZPIR010000018.1:17126-18293 GCA_964586085.1 uncultured Anaerolineaceae bacterium
TCTTCGAGCGTGATCCGTCCGGCAAAATGAGCCTCAATCGTTGTTCGCTGAAATATCGCGGCGCGACGATCAAGAAAATCAGATCGCCTTCCGTAACAATCAACGTTTCGTGCGACGATTGATCCGTCATTCGGAAAAAGTTACAACCCTTGCAACGACTTTGGCGTCCGACGCAACTTTTCTTATCACGGGCGGACTTGGCGGGCTGGGCTTGCTGGTTGCTGAATGGATGGTCGAACGAGGCGCGCGACACCTGGTGTTGTTGGGGCGAACTAGTGCGTCGCAAACAGCGCGCGCGACGATTGAGGCGCTCGAACAAACTGGCGCGCAAGTCGTTGTTGCGCAAGCCGATATTTCTCAAAAGGAATCTGTGCGCCAAGTTCTCGATAACATTGCCCATGCGATGCCGCCGTTGCGTGGGATCGTCCACGCGGCGGGCATGGTAGATGATGGCGTGGTGCTTGCGCAAACCTGGGAACGATTTGCCCGGGTGATGGCGTCCAAAGTGGACGGCACATGGAATTTGCATCAGCTCACTGCTGATTTGCCACTCGACTTGTTCGTTCTGTTTTCCACTGGCGCGTCGTTATTGGGTTCGGCGGGTCAAGCGAACCATGCGGCGGCGAATGCGTTTATGGATAGCTTTGCCTATTATCGCCAATCACAAAATTTGCCGGCGGTCAGCATTAACTGGGGCGCGTGGGCGAATGTTGGCGCGGTGGTCAAACAAAAAGTGGATGAGCGACCTGGGTTGGAGATGATGACAACTCAAGATGGCTTGCGCGCATTCGAGCTGGCAATGCAACGAGACGCTCAAACGGGCTTGCATTTGCAATCGCAGGTGGGTGTGCTTGCTGTGGATTGGGAGCGTTATTTCGCCCAGTTCGCGCCAGGGAACGAGCCAGCCTTGTTGGCTGAGATCGCGCGACAATCACGGCGACGTGTTGCCGAGCCGGCGAAGCAAATGGAACAACCCAAGATGCCAGAGTTGCGCGAGCAGTTGGCGAACGCATTGCCGCACAAATGTCCGCAAATTTTGCTGACATTTGTTCGCCGGCAAGCCGCCCAGGTCTTGGGCATTGACGCAACCCGACCGATTGATCCGCAACAGCCTCTGAACGAACTCGGTCTTGATTCGCTTATGGCAATCGAACTCAGAAATAAACT
>CAZPIR010000019.1:0-15054 GCA_964586085.1 uncultured Anaerolineaceae bacterium
CATGGACATTCTCGAAAAACTCAACCCCGTTCAACGCGATGCCGTGCAACTTGTGGATGGTCCCGTGCTCGTGCTCGCCGGACCTGGGTCGGGCAAAACGCGCGTGCTCACTCATCGCGTCGCGTACCTGATCCAAACCCGCCACATTCCCGCGCACAACATTCTCGCGGTCACGTTCACCAACAAAGCCGCGCGCGAAATGCGCGAGCGACTCGTGAACATTGTGGGCGAACAAGCCGTGCGCGATTTAACCATTGGCACGTTTCACGCGACCTGCGCGCGATTTTTGCGGACGCATGGCGAACGCGTCGGCTTGGAACGCGGCTTTGCGATTTACGACGACGACGACCAGACCCGGCTCATCAAACAAATCATCGCCGAACTGAATTTGAACGACAAGCAATATCGCCCCGGCGCAGTGCTCGGCGCCATCAGCAAAGCCAAGAACGATCTCGTCGAGCCGGACGGTTATGTGCCAAGTTCGTACTGGCACGAAGCGGTGCGTCGCGCGTACACGCGTTATCAACAACTCCTCACCGCGAACAACGCAGTGGATTTCGACGACCTCTTGATGACGACCGTGCGTTTATTGCGCGACAACCGTGATGTGCTTGAACGGTACCAGAATCGCTACGTCTATTTGCACGTGGACGAATTTCAGGACACGAACATTGCGCAGTACGAGTTGATTAAACTACTCGCGGACAAGTACCAAAATTTATTTTGCGTGGGCGACGAAGATCAATCAGTTTATGGTTGGCGCGGCGCGGACTATCGCAACGTTCTGCGGTTCAGCGAAGATTTTCCGAATGCACAGACGCGCCTGCTCGAACAAAATTATCGCTCGACGCAAACGATTCTGGATGCCGCGCAAGCGGTGATTCGCAAAAATCTTTCGCGGCACAAAAAAGAATTGTGGACCGAAAATCCGCGCGGCGTGCCGCTCACGCACATCGAAGCGTTCAACGACGAAGAAGAAGCGCAATTCGTCGTGGACGAAATTGCGCGCCTCACCCGCGAGCAATATCGCCCGCGCGACGTTGCCGTGTTTTATCGCACCAACTCGCAATCGCGTTTGATCGAAGATGCGTTCGTACGACGTGGCATGAAATATCAACTCATCGGCTCGCTCCGCTTTTATCAACGCCGCGAAATCAAGGACGTGCTTGCGTACTTGCGTTTGCTCTCGAATCCAAACGACAGCGTCGCGTTCGCGCGCGTGTTGAATGTGCCCCCGCGCGGCATCGGCAAGAAAACGATGGATGATGTCGTCGCGTGGTCGCGCAAGCTCAAGGTGTCACAGTACCACATTTTGCAAATGCTCAAACAGACGGAGGAGCGCAGACGGAAGAGCGACGAACCATTGCCGCTGGACGACGCCTTCGATGCGCGCGCGCGCAAGGCACTAGGCGCGTTCACCAACTTGATTGACGGACTGCGCGCCGACCAAGCCGAAAAAAATTTGAGCGACCTGCTCGACACCATCATTCAAAAAACGTCGTTCGACGAATATATCCGGGACGGCACCGAAGAAGGCGAAGACCGTTGGGCAAACGTGACCGAAATGCGGCGCGCGGTGAAAAAGTATGCGAGCGTGCCCGCCGAAACCGCGCTCGTGCAATACCTTGAAGAGGTCGCGCTCATCAGCGACCTGGATTCTCTGCGTGAAGATACGGACGCGGCGGCATTGATGACCTTGCACAGCGCCAAAGGTCTCGAATATCCGGTCGTGTTCATGGTCGGTTTGGAAGAAGGATTGTTTCCGCACTCGCGTTCGTTTGAAGACCCGGCGCAAATGGAAGAGGAACGTCGTTTGTGTTACGTCGGCATCACGCGCGCAAAAGAAAAATTGTATCTCATCAATGCGTTTCGCCGCACGACGTACGGCAACTCGGAAGCGAGCGAACCATCGCGTTTCCTCAAGGATATTCCGCGCGAGCTGTTGGCAGGCGGCGGAGGGCGCAAAACCGAAAACCCCAGACCCAGCTTTTCAACTAATCGGTTCTCGCGCGACAATGATCATTTTACGATTGACGGCGATGACGATACGCCGCGTCGCACCTCGCGCACATCGTCCACCTTTTCGCGCCCAACCATCTCGTCGCGTGCTTTGCCGCCCGCTCCGCGCTCCTCCTCACGCGACACAAAATTCCGCGCGGGCGATCATGTGCTTCACGGCACTTTTGGCGAAGGCGTGGTCGTGTCCAGCAAATCACTCGGCGACGATGAAGAGGTCGAAGTGGCATTCGTCGGGCGCGGGGTCAAACGTTTGCTGGCGAGCATTGCCGGGCTGAAAAAGAAATAGAATCCGGCACGAATACGTATCTTGGGTTACGACAGAGGGTTTTAATCACGAAATCCGCTTTTTTGTCAGGAGGGTTCCCATGACCACGATTCGTCTAGTGACCGACCCTACTGTGAACATGCCCGACGAGATGGTGCGCGCCAATCGCCTCACGATCGTCCCGGTGTATGTCCTTTTTGGCGACCAGAGTTTCAAGGACTAGGTTGAGATGCCGCCGGAAAAATTTTACGCGATGCTCGCCGAAATTAAAGCAAGCGGCGGCGCCAGGCCCACGAGTTCGTAACCCACACCACTCGATTTTGAGCGCGAGTATCTGCGTCTCGCCGACCAAGGCGCGACTGATATTATTTCGATGCACGTCACCGCGAAATCGTCCGGCACCTTCAACAGCGCGAGCATCGCCAAAGCCAATGTCGCCGAACGTGTACGTGTGCATGTGGTTGATTCCGGCACCACCTCGATGCACATGGGCCATATGCTCATCGAAGCCGAAAAAGCGATCCAAGCCGGCGTAAGTCTGAGCAACGTGCTGGGCACCATCGAGTACGTCAAACAAAATTCGTGTTTGCATTTTACCGTCCCCGAAGTCGAACATCTCGAAGCCAGCGGACGTACGGTTGGCTCGGACAAAGTGACCGACACCGAAATCAAGGTCAAGCCGGTCATTGGCATCGTAGATGGTCGTCCCCAGGTGCTTTCGCCGGAACGCACACAACGCGCGGCAATTGATAAAGTCATCGAACTGACCAAAGCACGTCTCGCCGGCAAACTCTGCGCGGCATGACTGTTGTGCATGGCAACGCGCTCGACCGCGCGCAAGCGCTCAGGGCGCGCATCCCGGCAGAACTGGGTTATCACGGTTAAATCATCATCACCGATTTCGGTCCTGGGTTAGCCGTACATTTTGGACCGGGTTTGCTTGGCATTGCGGCATATGGCGAATAAAATTCGCGTCGCGCTGGACGCGATGGGCGGCGATTACGCGCCGGGCGAAATCGTGCGCGGGGCACTGCAAGCGGCCGCGCGAGTTGGACATTGTACCAATTCTCGTTGGGCAACGCGCGGCAATCGAACGCGAGTTGTCTGGCGATGCCGCGTGCGAAATCGTGGACACACCAGAAGTCATTGAGTTCACCGAGCAACCGGCATTCGCGCTTAAAGAAAAACCCCGCGCCTCGATTCGCCTGATTTGCGAAATCGTCAAACAAGGTCAAGCCGATGTCGCACTGACAATGGACACACCGGCGCGGGCATGGTCGGCGCAATCACCACCTTCGGCAGAATCCCCGGTGTTCTGCGCCCTGCCATCAGCGTGCCATACTTGGGATTGCGCCCCGATACATTTCTGCTCGATGCCAGCGCGAACGTGGATTGCAAACCGGAATATCTCGCGCAATTTGGCGTGATGGGAAGCGTGTATGCCGAACGGGTGCTGCGCATTCCAAACCCAACCGTCGCGCTCTTAACAAACGGACGCGAGGACAACAAGGGCGACGAGTTGACCAAAGCCGCGTTCGCTCTGCTGAAAAATTCCGGCGTCAATTTTATTGGCAACATCGAAGGATACGATTTGCCGCGCGGCACCGCGAACGTCGTCGTCGCGGATGGTATGCTTGGCGACGTCGCACTCAAGTTGAGCGAAACGCTCGGCGAAGAATTGATGGCATGGCTCGCCGCGCGCATCACCGACCCCGGTTCGCGCGCGATTGTCGCGCAAGCGCACGCGCTCGTGGATTACGCCGCGATTGGCGCAATGCCCTTGCTTGGCGTGAATGGCTTGTGTTTGATCGGACACGGTAAATCGCAAGCGCGCGCGGTGGTCGGCGCGGTTCGCATGGCGCAACGCGTCGCGCAAAGTGATTTCATCGCCGCGTTGACGGAACGAATGAGTACTAGATTCTCGTAGACAACCCGTCAAAAAATGATATAATCACTGCACTGACCGATAAACGGTACGCTTGTTCAATGACGAGCATGCACATCATGAATTCTGACGCCTCCCTACTCAGCTCAGATTTGTCAACCCAGACCAACGATGCCAACCACCTGGTTGTGTTCCGCGTCAACCAGCGCGAGTTTGCCTTGCCCATCCACCAAGTCGCCGAGATTTTACGGATGGCGGCGCTCACACCGCTTCCCGAAACACCGAACTGGTTTGCCGGGATGCTCAACTTGCGCGGACAAATCACCCCGATTATTGACTTGGGCGCGCGCCTGGGACTGGTCTCGCATTTGCGCCAGACCAGCGCGCGCATTATTGTTTTGCAAACCCACGCAGACCTGCCCCCACTGGGACTAGCCGTAGATGCCGTTGACAATGTTCTGCCGGTCGCCGCGTCCGACCTGACCACCAACAGTTCTTCGCTCGAACTCACACCTGCCATCGCCGCGATTGCGCACATCAACGGTCGCTTGATTCCACTCCTGGACACCCAGTCTTTGATTCTGGCGGTAGCGCAACAGGCAATCCCTTTGCCTGATACACTAGCCCCCGCCGACATCGCCACAGAGCAAGAGACTGGCTCAAGTGACACCATTGCCAACAGCATTCTTGAGGAACGCGCCGAACGGCTGGCACATTCACTCGGCACGCTGGCGTTGGTCCAGGGAACCGGTTATGTCATCGTGCAACTCGGCAAGAAAAAATACGGCATCTCGCTCGCCGCTGTGCAAGAAATTCGCCCGGCAACCAATATCACGCGCGTGCCCAGCACCCCACCGTTTTACGCCGGGCTGGTCAATTTGCGCGGGCACCTCTTTGCCGCGCTGGATTTGCGCCGCTATTTAGGATTGGGCGACTACACCCTCACCGCGCACACACGGTTGGTGCCCATTGCCGCCGCCAATCTTGAATTATGCCTCATCGTAGACGAAGTGTTTGACATTCGCTGGATTCCCGACACCGTCATTCAACCCTGGCACAGCGAAACACTCACCGCCCCCCATCAGCTTTTCGTCGGCATTACCCCGGATTTTATTTCCATTCTCCATCTCCAAACTTTGTTGTCCGACCCAGTCCTGGTCGTGCAAGACCAACCGGTCTAAAGGAGCAAGGCATGAACCTTAATCTGAACATCAAGTTCGCCGCCGCGTTTATTCTTGTGGTTGTATTGATTATCCTACTCGGTGCCGCCACGTTAAACCAAATGAGCGCGATGGAAAATCGGACTTATTTTGTCACGACCAACATTGTGCCCAGTCTGATCCTCATCAACACGATTGACGCCAAAACCGAGCATTTTAATAATCTTGCGTTGATGTATTTGGTTCGCAAAACTCCCGCCGAGCGCACCAAGCTCGAAGCCGAAATAGCAGATACGACGAGACAAATCGCGCAACACCTCAAAGAGTACGAGCCGCTGGTCATGGACGCCGAAGAACGCGCCGTGCTCAATCGGTTTGCCACACAATGGCAAACGTATCAAAAACAGAGCGCCAACTTTATGGCGGCGAACCGCGCCAATGACGATGCCAAAGCGCAGACCATCTTGCTCGATGACGCCCAACCCGCGTTTGACGATCTGGATGCCATCATCACCGAGTGGGGCGCCCTGAACAAAACCGCCGCCGACCGCGCTAGTCGAGCGGCACGAGAAGCGTATACCGCCGCGCAAGGCGTCACCTTGGGTTTGATTCTCTTAAGCGTGGTGGGCAGCATGATCATTGCCTTTTTCTTGTCACGATACATCACACGGGCAATTGATAACTATATTCGATTCGCCAAAAATGTCGCGCAAGGTGATTTGACCGCGCGCCTCGGCACCAACCACAATGACGAGCTGGGTTTGCTCTCCGGCAATTTGAATGGAATGGCGGACGGGTTAGGCAAGCTCGCCAGCCAGATTCACGAAAGCGCGCAAGACATTACGAGCGCGGCAAGCCAAATCCTCGCGACTGTTTCCGAACACACCGCCAGCGCAAATGAACAATCCGCCGCCGTCAATGAAACGACCGCCACCGTCGAGCAAGTGCGCGGAGCGGCGGAACAGAGCGCGCATCAAGCCGAAGAGGTTTTGCATTTGGCACAAGCCTCACTGCGGGTAAGCCAGGAAGGACTGCAAGCCATCCAAGCCATTGCGACCGGCATGCAAGACTTGCGCACCAAAGTGCAAACGATTGCCCAGGATATTCTCTCGCTCTCGGAGCGCACCCAACAAATCGGCGAGATTACCACAACGGTCAACGACATTGCCGATCAATCCAACCTGCTCGCATTGAACGCGGCAATCGAAGCCGCCAAAGCCGGCGAGCAAGGCAAGGGCTTTGCTGTCGTCGCAAATGAGGTGCGTGCGCTAGCCGAGCAATCGAAACAAGCCACCGGCAAAGTCCGCCTGATTCTGGGCGAAATTCAAAAAGCGACGAATGCCGCGGTGATGGCAACCGAGCAAGGCACGCACGGCGTCGAGTCAGGATTGCAACTGACGCAACGCGCGGGTCAAGTGATTCATCAGTTGGAACAAACGATTCAGGATTCCGCTCAAGCCGCGCAAGCCATTTCGCTGGCAATGAATCAGCAAAAAGAAGCGATGACGCAAATTGTCCAGTCCATGCGCGAGATCAATATGGCGACGACCCAGTTCCTGGCCGGCGCGCGCCAATCGCAACAAGCCGCCGAAAGTTTGACCAGCCGCGCGCGCCAATTAAAAAACGTCACCGACCGGTACAAACTCGCCGCGTAAGCGCGCACCTTTCCGTCAATCATTATGCCGCCTAATCAAACCTTGCTCAACGAATTGATGCCCCTGTTTCGCGCCGAGGCAAAAGAAAACCTCCAGACGCTGAATCGGTATTTACTTGAATTGGAAAAACAGCCGGACGCGGAAACCACGCGGCAGTTGTTGGCAGAAATTTTTCGCGCGGCGCACACGCTCAAAGGGTCAGCGCGCACCGTCGGACTGACCAATTTGGCAACGCTCACCCATGCTTTTGAATCGCTCATCAAGCGGATGCAATATAACCAGGTTCCCATGGGACCGAACGTGTTTGACAAAGCGTACCACGCCCTCGATACCATCACCCATCTGGTTGCCGCTGATGGAACGCCGCTTGAAGTAGACCTCGCCAACGAATGCGCCGCGCTCGAAGGGCTGGGAATAGCAAGCACCTCCTCCGCTTCATTTGCCCTGACCGAACAAGAAACCAGTTCGCCGCCCTTGCCAGCCCCGATGGCTTCCGCCCCAACGGTTAAACCGCCGGGAGTGGAACCCGTTCCCGCACCCGTGAACTCAGCCAGCCCGGCAACGAGTCCGTCCACCGACACGCCGGCCGACGAAACGATTCGTGTCACGGTTGCAAAACTCGACAGCATTTTTGTCAATGTGGGCGAGTTGCAGGCAACCCGCATCAACAATGATCAACGCTTGAGCGAAACGCGCGAAATGATTCAAGCCCTCGAAACCTGGCAAACCAAATGGCTTCAGGCGCGTCCCCTGTATCGTCGCTTGTTGCCACTGATTGAAGAACTCGCGCGCGATGATCCGGCGCGCAGTGCCGACCTCAAATATGTGCTTGAATTCATCGCGTTGAACGAGAATGAATTGCGCGACACCCAAGCGAACGCCAATGTCTTGCTCCAACACCTCGAGATGGACCAGCGGCGCGTTGCCCAAGTGGCGACCGAATTGCAAGACAATGTCCGCCGAATGCGCATGCTCCCGGTCTCGACCGTGTTCGATTCATTCTCGCGGATGGTGCGTGACCTCGCGCGCGATTTGGGCAAACAAGCGCAACTTGTAATCGAGGGCGGCAATACCGAAGTAGACCGCTCGATGTTGGAACTCATCAAGCCGCCCTTGCTCCATTTGTTACGCAACGCGGTGGATCACGGCATTGAATCGCCAGCCGTGCGTGAAGCGCAAGGCAAACCACGGCAAGGCACGCTGACGTTGGCGGCGATGCAATACGGCGCGAGCATCGTCATCACGATCCAAGATGATGGCGCCGGGATTGACCCAGCTAAGGTCAAGCATAACGCAATCAATAAAGGACTGGTCACCGCGCAAGCGGCGGAAATGATGAGTGACCGCGAAGCCTTGTGGCTCATCTTCCAATCCGGCTTTTCCACCCGCGATCAAGTCACCGATATTTCTGGACGCGGCGTCGGTATGGATGTCGTGCGGCAAGCGGTGGAACAAATTCATGGCATCATTGATCTCAAAAGCACCGTCGGGCGCGGCACCACATTTTCTCTCAAGTTGCCCCTAACCGTCGCGGCGATTTTTTGTTTGCTCGCGCGCGTCGGCGAAGAAATTTTCGCAGTGCCGCTGAGCAACGTCGAGCGCATCATCCGCATGCAGACCAGCCAAATCGGCACGGCGCAAAATCGCCCTGTGATTGATTATGAAGGACGCCCAGTGGTGTTGGTCTCGCTCAGCGACGCGCTACAGGTTCAAACCACGCCGCGCCAACGCACTGAAGCGACCACCTTCCGCGCCATCATCCTGGCTTTGGCAGACAAGCGCGCCGCGTTCATCGTGGACGAATTGCTCGGCGCGCAACAAGTCGTGGTCAAGAACTTCCCGCGTCCATTCCTGCGTGTGCGGTACGCGACCGGCGCAACCGTCCTGGGTAATGGGCAAGCCATCGTGATTCTGTATGCGGCAGACTTGTTGCGATTCGCCTATCGCGAGTCGCTGGTCAGCGCGCCGCCGCCCGCTAGTGCCGAACGCGCGTCCACACGCGTCGTTTTAATCGCTGACGACTCGATCACCACACGCACACTCGAAAAAAACATCCTGACTGCCGCCGGCTATCAAGTGCGACTTGCCGCCGATGGCGCCGAAGCGTGGAGTCTACTTCAAAAGGAAGGCATCGCGCCGGAAGGCACTTTTCATCTGCTCGTGTCCGATGTGAACATGCCTCAACTCGATGGGTTGGGATTGACGGCAAAGGTTCGCGCCGATAAAAAATTGGGGGAATTACCGATCATCCTGGTCACTTCACTGGCGTCGCCCCAAGATCGCGAGCGCGGTCTGGAAGTCGGCGCGAACGCGTACATCACCAAAGGCGAGTTCGATCAGGATACGTTATTGACAATCGTTCGTCAGCTCATTTAACTCACCCAGCGTTCGAAACCCAAGAGGCAACTTTATGGTCCGTGTACTGATCGTCGAAGACTCGGTATTACAACGCACCTTGCTCAAATCATTGCTCGAACAAGACCCGGACATTCAGATTGTCGGCATGGCAACAAATGGTGCCGAAGCCGTGCAAATGGCGGTTGCGCTCAAACCTAGCTTGATCATCATGGATATTACCATGCCGGTCATGGACGGCTTGGAAGCCACCCGGCGTATCATGCAGGAAGAACCCACACCCATTGTCGTGTTGAGTTCTGGCGTGAGTGCAGATGATCGCGCCACCTCGTTTGCGGCAATCAAAGCCGGCGCAGTGGAAGTGATGGCAAAACCGACCGGCGTTCAAGACGGCAACCTGGGCGAAATGCGTCTCCGCTTGATTGCCACCGTCAAAGGCATGGCGCTGGTTAAGGTCGCACGAAAACCCAGCTCCTCCGCCATCAAACCAGTCCTCCCTTTGCAGCGTACGCTTCCCAAACCGCCGACACTGGTCGCGATCGGCACTTCGACCGGCGGACCCTTTGCGTTGAGCATCCTCTTCAAAGCCCTGCCATGCGATTTCCCGCTTCCCATCCTGGTCGTTCAACACATGGCATCGGGTTTTACGCGCGGGCTAAGCGAGTGGCTCCAAACCGAAAGCAATTTGCCCATCTTACTCGCGCACGATTTCCAAACTATCGAGCCAGGCAAAATCTATCTCGCGCCGGACGATCATCACCTCGTTGTCGCGCGCAAGGGCTTGCTCTCCCTCAATCAGAATCCGCCGGTCAATTACGTGCGTCCATCTGCCAACGTCCTGTTCAATTCGGTGGCGCAGATTTACGGCGCCGAAGCGATTGGCGTAATTTTGACCGGCATGGGTAGCGATGGCGCAGCCGGTCTCCAAGCAATGCATCAAAGTGGCGCAGTCACACTGGCACAGGACGAAGCCACCTCCGTCGTGTACGGAATGCCCAAAGTCGCGATTGACCTGGGTGTGATTGATCACATTTTACCGTTGGACGCAATTGCACCGACGCTGGTCACCCTCATCAAAACCTAAGTTTGGAGCACAAATGTTACTACTCGCAGAAATGTCATGGCAAGAAACGCAAGAATATCTAGAGCACGACAATCGCATCATCATCCCACTCGGCTCGACCGAAGAACATGGACCGCATCTCGGTCTTGGCACCGATTCGATTGAAGCGGAAGCCATCGCACGCGGCGTTGGCGAAGCGACCGGCGTCATCGTCGCGCCGACCTTGAATTACGGCATGGCGCTTTCGCAACTCGCATTTTCCGGCACGGTCTCGCTTCGTCCGACCACGCTCATCGCCGTCCTCGACGATATTTTTCGCTCGCTTTATCGGCACGGCTTTCGGCGCATGTTCATCGTGAACGGACACGGCGGCAACACGGCATCACTCACGAGCGCAGTGCAAATAGTCAGCCAGGATTTGACCGGTCTGCGCATAAAATCGTTCGAGTGGTGGACAGACGCCGAAGCGTACCGGGTCGTCATCGAAATGCTGGGCGAGCAAAAAGGTTCGCACGCTTCGCCCGGCGAAACGGCGTTCATGCTCGCCGTGCGACCGAGCGCCGTCAAACTCGAACGATTGAGCGGACACGATGCGCCGGTCGCACCCTCGCGCGAGATTACGACCGTGCAAACGTTCGCGGAAAAATATCCGGACGGCATCATGGGTCTCGACCCGCGAAATGCGACGCGCCAAGCCGGACAAGCCGTTCTGCAAAAATCGGTCGAGATTTGCGCGCGCGAATTGACAAATTGGTGAGCGCGGTTTGACAAATCGCGACAAATCACGATAATGCGCTCAATTCTAAAAAGCGAGCGTGTTGTTGCGTTCAAATAAATTTCGGACCGTGAAGTCCTTGGATTGATGCCTGTGTGCACCAGTCCCAGGATTTTTTTGTTTTTGAAGCGAGCAATGAAAATGCCCTTGACCGGAACGTATAGGCATGATAGAATAGCGCACAATTTCTGCAAGACACTCTGGCTCGTGCGCGAAGACGCGCGGTTGTGAAGATGCAAGGAGGTGATGGGCTAGGCAAAATGAATTGCACGGTTTACCCAGTCACAGTGAAAATTCCAATTTGAGGAGGAGTGAGATGAAACAAGTTTTGTGGGCATTGCTTGCCCTTTTCGCATTTGCGATGTTTGGCGCCTTTGTGTCGGTACCCGCACCGGTTTCGGCAGATGTTCCCCCCGCTCAAGCGACGGTCGCGCCCACTGCGCAACCCGCCGCCGGCGCGCGTCTCGCGCTCGTCAAGAGCCGCGGCAAAGTCATCTGCGGCGTCAACGATGCGCTCCCCGGTTTTTCCGCGCTCGACAAGACGACCGGTCAATTCGCCGGCTTTGATGCCGATTTCTGCCGCGCGATTGCCGCCGCCGTCCTCGGCGATGCAACCAAAGTTGAATTCCGCCCGCTCAACACCGCGCAACGCGGTCCCGCTCTGCAGACCGGCGAAATTGATGTGTTGATTCGCAACACGACCTGGACCTCCAGCCGCGACACCGCATGGGGTCTGTTCGCCCCCACCACGTTCTATGATGGTCAAGGTATGATGGTCAACAAGGCGCTCAAGGCGAAAACGCTCAAGGATTTGAAAGGCGCGACCATCTGCGTGCAACAAGGCACAACGACCGAATTGAACCTCACCGATCAAATGCGCGCCGCGGGTGTGGATTTCAAACCCGTCGTGTTCCAAGACATTGACCCAACCTACGCCGCGTACGAACAAGGTCGTTGCGATGCCGTGACGAGCGACAAGTCGCAACTCGCATCGCGCCGCACCGTGTTCAAGACGCCCGCCGATCACGAAATTATGGACGTCACGATGTCGAAAGAACCGCTCGGTCCCGCGACGCCGCTCGGCGACGATCAATGGTACAATGTCGTCAAGTGGACCGTGTTCGCCACGTTCCAAGCAGAAGAATCCGCAATCACGTCCAAGAACGTTGAAGACACTGCCAAGACGAGCAAAGACCCGGTGATTACGCGCTTGCTCGGTGATGAAGCGCTCGCCAAAGGTCTCGGTCTCGACAAGGACTGGGTCGTCAAGGTTATCAAAGCCGTAGGCAACTATGGCGAAATTTACGACCGCCACCTGGGTCCCACCACGCCGCTCAACATCCCGCGCGGCTTGAACAAACAATGGACTGAAGGCGGCTTGATCTACGCGCCGCCGTACCGCTAAATCGTTCAATCTTTTGGTTGGGTAGAGACGGTACATTCGTCGCCTCTACCCAACCCGTCCAACCATCTTGCACCTGCAAGGGGGCAGATTTGCAACCTTCGTCCACACTGGCACACGCTCGCGTCCCGTTTTGGCGCGATGTGCGTGTGATTGCCATTTTCAGCCAAATTATTTTTATCCTGGTTCTTTTGCTTGCCGCCACGTTTTTCTACAACAACCTGACCTCTGCGATGCGCCAGCGCGGACTCGCGGCGGGGTACGAGTATCTCAATCGTCAAGCCGCGTTTGAAATCGGCGAAAGTCTCATCGAGTACAAACCAACCGACACGTACGCGCGCGCGTACACGGTTAGTCTGCTCAACACGCTTCTCGTCAGCATCGTCGGCATCGCGCTCGCGACGATCCTGGGTGTGGTCACCGGCGTTGCGCGCCTGTCCTCGAACTGGCTCGCCAACAACATCGCCGCGTGGTACATCGAAATCATTCGCAACACGCCGCTTCTCGTGCAACTGATCTTTATTTATTTCGGCGTGTTTGTAAAATTTCCGCCCGTGCGCGAAAGCATCGAATTGCCCGGCTCGATCTTCGCCAGTCAGCGCGGCATTTACATGCCCAAGCCCCTGCCAACCGAAACATTTGATCGCTGGTTTGTTTTTGTGATCGCCGCCGTCGTCCTTGCGATCGTCGCATGGAACATTCTCGCGCGTTACTCCAAGACGCGTTATAGTTTTATTCCGCATCTGAGCACGCTCGCCGCGCTGATTATTTTCCCGCTCATCGGCTGGTTTATTGCCGGCGCCACACCGCTCAGTTTGGAATTTCCGGAACGCGGACGCTTTAATTTTTCCGGCGGCATTGCGCTTTCGCCGGAATTTTCTGCGCTCGTGTTCGGCTTGGTGATTTACACCGCCGCGTTCATTGCCGAGGTCGTGCGCGGCGGCATTCAAGCTGTGCGCAAAGGGCAAATCGAAGCTTCGCGCGCGCTCGGCTTGGGCGAAGCGCAAACCTTGTCGCTCGTCATCTTTCCGCAAGCGATGCGCGTCATCATCCCGCCCTTGACGAGCCAGTACCTTAACCTCGCCAAAAATTCGTCGCTCGCCGTCGCGATTGGTTATCCCGATTTGTTTAGCGTCAATCAAACGATTGCGAACCAAACCGGGCAACCGGTACCGGTGATTTTACTGGTGATGGGCACATACCTGGCGCTGAGTTTATTCACCTCGTTGTTGATGAATCTCTATAATCGCCGCGTGCAAATTTTGGAGCGATGACGATGACCACCTATCAACCGGCTCCTTCACTCGAACCGCCGCGCACTTCGGTCGGCATTATTGGCTGGCTCAAAAAGAATTTGTTCAACACCTGGCTCGATGCGCTCGTCACCCTCGTGACAGCTTGGCTAATCTATCTCGTCCTCGGTGGCTTGATCGGTTGGGCAATCACGAGCGCGCGCTGGGATGTCATCACCGCGAACATTCGTTTGTTCATGGTCGGTCCGTACCCGCCCGACCAAGTGAATCGTGTGTGGATCGTATTGACGATGGTCTCGGCATTGATGGGCGTGACCGGCACCGTGTACGGCGGCACGATGCGAACGTTCACCGTCGCGTACGCCGCGAGTCTGGCGACCTTGATCGTCGTCGCGTTCGTCGCGTTTCCGATTAGTGTTGGCTTTGCCTGGCTCGGCGGAAATCTTGCGCTCGTCGTCGTCGGGTTTCTCCTGGGACGCGAACATCCAAAATGGCGCACGCCGATCGGCGGGTTGTGGGTACTCTCGTTTTTGATCACGCTCGTGCTCCTGCAAGGATTCAGCGGCGTGAGTTGGTTGCCGGAAATTTCGACGAGTCGCTGGGGCGGCTTGTTGCTCACGTTCATGCTCGCGCTCGTCAGCATCGTGTTGTCCTTCCCGCTCGGCGTTTTGCTCGCGCTCGGTCGCCGTAGCGATTTGCCGGCGGTCAAGTGGTTTAGCATTTTCTACATCGAGTTGGTGCGCGGCGTGCCGCTCGTCACCATTTTGTTCATGACCCAAATCATGTTGCCGCTCTTTTTGCCGACCGACATTCGGATTGACAACGTCGTGCGCGCGATGGCTGGGTTTACCCTGTTCACCGCGGCATACATGGCAGAGAATGTGCGCGGCGGTCTGCAAGCGATTCCGAGCGGGCAAGTCGAAGCGGCGCACGCGCTCGGCTTGAGCAACACGCTCGTGACCTTGTTCATCGTTCTGCCGCAAGCGTTACGCATGGTCATTCCGGCGATTGTCGGTTTGTTCATTTCGTTGTTCAAAGACACCACGCTCGTGCTCATCGTCGGCTTGCTCGACCTGCTCGGCGTGGGGCGCAGTGTGCTCGCGCAACCACAATACCTGGGACTGCAAACCGAAGTCTATGTATTTGTCGCCGCCGTCTTTTTCGTCTTCAGTTACGCCATGTCGTTCGCGAGTTATCGCTTGGAAGAAGCGCTCGGCGTGGG
>CAZPIR010000019.1:15154-18239 GCA_964586085.1 uncultured Anaerolineaceae bacterium
TCAGTTACGCCATGTCGTTCGCGAGTTATCGCTTGGAAGAAGCGCTCGGCGTGGGCAAGTGATGACCTGGAGACAAGGAGACAAGGGGAAATTTTTCTCCGTGTCTCCGGATCTCCCGTCACCCTGTCGTTTCATAAAAAGTTTCAGGAGAATATTCAATGTCCGCAACAAAAGAAACTCAAGACATTATCATCTGTCAAGATGTCCACAAGTGGTTTGATCGTTTGCACGTACTCAAAGGCATCAACATCACCGTCAAGCAAGGCGAAGTGCTGGTGATTTTTGGACCGTCGGGTTCCGGCAAGTCCACATTCATCCGCACGATCAATCGCTTGGAAGAACATCAACGCGGCACGATCATCGTTGACGGCATCGAACTGACGAACGATGTGCGGAACATTCACGCGATTCGCACCGAAATTGGGATGGTGTTTCAGCAGTTCAACTTGTTTCCGCATTTGACCGTGCTCGACAATGTAATGCTCGCGCCATTGTGGGTGCGCAAGTGGTCGCGCGATAAAGCCGAGCAGATTGCGATGGATTTGCTCAAACGCGTCGGCATCCCGGAGCAAGCGAAAAAATATCCGGCGCAACTTTCCGGCGGTCAGCAACAA
The DNA here is from genome assembly GCA_964586085.1 of uncultured Anaerolineaceae bacterium. Lineage (GTDB taxonomy): Bacteria > Chloroflexota > Anaerolineae > UBA4142 > UBA4142 > JACRBM01. Next base: position 15,769 of record CAZPIR010000019.1, read on the forward strand.
CGCGTCGCGATTGCACGCGCGCTCGCGATGCAACCCAAGATCATGCTGTTCGACGAGCCGACGAGCGCGCTCGACCCGGAGATGATCAAAGAAGTGCTCGACGTGATGACCGAACTCGCGCAGAGCGGGATGACGATGTTGTGCGTGACGCACGAGATGGGCTTTGCGCGCAATGTCGCCAACCGCATGGTCTTTTTCGATCACGGCGAATTGATCGAGCAAGGCACGCCCGACCAGATTTTCAAGAATCCGCAACACGACCGCACTAAATTGTTCTTGTCGCAGATTTTACACTAACCCAACATCGGACTTTGATTCACACATACAAACACCTGCTGTTTTACGTACAGTCCGCCTGCGTTGATAGCAGGTGTTTGTGTTCCGCTCAATACCCCTATTCCGAGGAACAACTTGAACACTTTATTCACCACCCAACTCAAACCGCTCGTTAAAAAATTTTCCGGGTCGTTCGGCGTGTATGCGGAACGACTCGACACCGGCGCCACACTCGCGTACAACGCGGATGAAACATTCCTAACCGCGAGCGTCGTCAAACTGCCGGTACTCTTTGAATTGTTCCGCCAAGTGAAAAACAAAACCGTCTCACTCGACGAACGCATTCCACTCCGCGACACGGACAAGGTCATCGGTTCGGGCGTGCTCAAAGAGTTACGCGCCGGACTACGGCTCACGGTCTACGACCTCGTGTTCCTGATGATGTCCATCAGCGACAACACCGCCGCAAACATGGTCACCGATCTCGTCGGCAGAGCGAACGTCAATCGCACACTGAAACGGCTGGGACTGAAAACATCGCGCGTCACCGGCAACATTTTGGTTGACCAAACGCACAACACCGACACGCCGACCGGCAAAGGCGAGCGCGCGCCGACCACGCCGCGCGAAATGGCGCAATTGCTCAAGGTCATCGAAGCGCGCAAATACCTGGGCGCAGAGTACTCGCAACAGATCATCGAAATTCTCAAACGCGCGGACACGACGAGCACGATTGCGCGCGGGTTGCCGTACGAGGAAATGCGTCCCGAAGAAGGCGCGCCGCGCATCGTCGTTGCGCACAAGACCGGCTCACTGCGCGGCGTGCGGAACAATGTGGGCTTGGTCTATACACCCAAGTTCAATTATGTGATCGCAATGATGAGCAAGGATTGCACCGATATGCGCTGGACGCCGGACAATGAGGCGAGCGGCGTACTCGGTGAACTCTCGCGCATCGTGTATGAAAAATTTTGCGCCCGCTAAATAAAATCTTGCGCACAAATGAAAACCCCAGCCATGGCTGGGGTTTCTTTTTATCCATCACCTTGCGATTTGATTTGCTCCGACGATTCGGGCGGGGTGCTGGTCGCCTCCGCCGCGGGCTTGGGCGTCTGCATCAAGTGCCACATCAACAGAATCACGCCCACCACAATCGCGCTGTCCGCGATGTTAAACACCGGAAAAAATCGCACATAGAGCATGTCAATCACATGCCCATAACGCAAGCGGTCAATCAAGTTGCCAATCGCGCCGCCGAGTTGCAGTCCCAACGACAAGCGCACGAGCCATTGATGCGCCGGAATCGAGCGTTGATAGAACACGATCACGAGCGACACACCGAACGCAATGAACGTGAACACGATGCTCAACTGCGGAAACAAGCCGAACGCCGCGCCCTGGTTCGTGATATGTGTGAGCACGAAAAAACCACTCAACACCGGCAACAATGGATAGGTGGTGTTGAGCGGGATATTTTCAATGACCCACGCTTTGCTGACCTGATCGGCAATCAGCACAATCAACGCGATGACAAACAGAATCAAATCAAATCGCGCGCGCGCGCCGGGAGAACGTTCTGTCATTTTATACTGCCGCCTTGATGGAAAGATGATTCGTCTGCAATTTGGCACACGTGATACACAAGGTTGCCGAGGGCATCACTTTCAGCCGATCTTCCGGGATCGGTTGCTTGCATCGTTCACAAATGCCATACGTGCCTTTTTCCGCGCGCACAATCGCGTGTTCGATTTCCTGCAACATGCCTTCGATGTGACGACGCAATGCCATCGCCTTGGTTTGTGCTTCGACCTCGCTCGCATCATCCGCCATGTGATTGCCGGTTGAAGGACGGTCTTGCGCGAGTAGAGTTTGATGTTTCAGGTCGTGCAACAATCTGGCGCGTTCGCGTTTGAGCGCACGCACCTCCGGGCTTTCGAGCGGTTGCGGCTCGATTTCGACCGACGGGGGCGCAGGTGTTTCGGCGGCGAGAACCGCCTTGACCGATTTTTTCGCTTTGCGCGCGACCGATGCCACTTGAACCTTGAGCGATTTGCGCGCCGTCTTTTTGGGCGTTTCCTGTTTCTTTGGCATCGCTGCCTCCCCAGCGACAAGAACAATTGTCGCCTGCCATTATTCTAAACGCGATTTGGGTTCTGTGCAAGTGTAGAGACGTTCACGAAGCGTGCAACGTCTCT
>CAZPIR010000020.1:0-12280 GCA_964586085.1 uncultured Anaerolineaceae bacterium
TTCGAGCACCTCGTTCGAAGACATGCTCAAGCGAAATTGTTCGATGAGCCAACGTGTGTTGTCAATGACTGGAATGCCAACAAAAAATTTACCGTACTCTTCGACGGTGAATTCGTGCTGAATACCTTGCCGCGCGAGAAACATCGAGAACGCGCGTTGATGCAACGGCTAGCTGTCCACCATCAATCCATCGAGATCAAAGATGACTGCCTGGGTCTGTATCATAATTCTCCAACCAAGTTTTATCGCGCGATGCCCACACAATCTGCAACAGATTGATCACATAGTGCGCGAGCAAGGGCGCGAGCAAACTTGCGGTGTATAGAAACAACATTGAAAAAAGAAAGCCGAGCGCCGCCGCGATGGTCATTCCAAACACACCTTGCGGCGAGTGCATCGCGCCGAACAACACCGACCACACCAACGCGAGCACGAGCGGCGGCGCGAACTCGGCGAAACCGCCGAGCAATAATGCGCGGAATAAAAATTCTTCGAGCAGAACGGCAAACGCGAGCGCAGAGGGAAGCGCGAACCACTCGCCGCGTTCGCGCGGAAGCACGCTCAACACAACGACCGGCGAATAAATCTTGCGTCCGCATCGCTCAATCGCCAAACGAGTGAGCACAGGCAAAGCCAGCGCGCACACCACGCCCACCATCACACCAATCATCGTGTCGCGCAATGGGTCGCGAAACACCAGCCCGAAATTTTCCGGCGGCTGTCCGCTGACCCACGCCAAACCAAAACAGATCGCAATCAGCACGACGCGTAAAACATTTTCCGCCGGCATGAGCAATAGATTTTGCTCGACCTTGATCACACGCAACATTCGCGCGGTTTGAAAGGTTGCCCACGCTAAAAAGATGAGCAAGCCCAACGTGCCGATAATAAAGAATGGCATTTTGATTTATGGATGGTTCTGTCGAGACGGTGCATGGCACCGTCTCGACTTGTTACTTGGGCATCACAGCGAATTGGTACTCGGTCAATTCAGTCGTCGTAGGCGCGAACGCGGAAATCACCAACACCGCTTTGGTCACATCTTTGCCGAAACCGGCAATCGTGTAATTGCCGCGATTCTGGGCATCGAGCGTGACACGCCGAATACGCGTGGTCGCGCCTTGCTCAATGATCTGAACGATGTACTTTTGTGGGAGCACATTGTCACTGCGAATAAATCCCTTGGCATCCCACACGCTCGCGGCATTTTCAATGTCATCGTTCAAGCCCAGTTCGGGAATCGTCACGTCGTCAATCGCCCAACCGGGACGATTGTACGCGTCGTCGGTGATGTACTCGAAACGCAACAGCACACGTTTGCCGGCATACGCCGACAAATCCATCTCTTCCTGGATCCATTGCGGCGACGTGCCACCCGATTTGCCGGTGAACCCGGCACCCCAGTTCGCGCCATTCGCATTCGTCGTCACCGTGTTCTTGCCGGGCAAAATGTCCCAGGTCTTACCGCCATCCGTGGACACTTGGACGTACCCATAATCGTAATCCACTTCGATATCGTACCACGTCCAAAAACGGAGCGTCGCTTTACCGGACACTCGCGACAAATCTACCTCGCGCGTCAAGGTCATGTTCGCCAGATCGGCGCGATTCGAGTACCACACCCACTTGCCGCTGTGCGCGTCCGCCGCAATGAGCTTCGCCGTCGTCGTGCCGGTGAAATAAATCGTCACATCGCTGTTTGCCGGTTGCAAAGAGAAATACGTCGCGGCGTACTCGTGTTGACGATTTGTGCGCACTTCGGGAAAAACACTGATGGTCGGCTCGCGCGTGATGCGGAACGCGCCTTCGCTCTTGTGACCGTACTTGCCGCCAGAGAGACCCAGATCGTTGACATAGTTGGCAATCGCCCAGTCGGCAAACAAATCATTGAGCGTCGGCGCGTTCGCCTGTTGATTGAGCATCGTTTGCAACGCATTCAACCCTTCGCGCGGCGCTTGAATAATCTGGCGCAGGGAATCGGGTCCAAAGCGATCGGCAATGTAACTGAAAAACATGTACGACGCGCCGTAATGCACGAGCGCATCCTGACCCTCCGCCCAGGTATTCAACTGCGTGTCAGGCGTGCGACTGAACAGGTTCACCACGCCGCCGACCTGATAACCATTGACCTTGCTCGCGACTTGCGCCATGCCCTCGTCAATCCAACCGGCACCCGCAGGCGATTGCGAATTGTGAATCAGATGTTGAAACTCGTGCGCGAGCGTGGATTGGGATTCAGCTTCGCTGGACTTGAGCACACTCGCGTTGATGAAAATGATATTGCGTTGATTGCTGTATTGCGCGAATGCGGTGGGGTGCATATCCACACTGCTAAAATATCCACCCGTCGTCGCTTCCAGTTTACCGATAAAAATATGAACGCGCGCATCACCATCGAGACCGGTCTTGGGCGCGCCAAAATATTTTTGATTCGTGGGATAAATCTGGGTGTCGAATCCATCGGCGACGCGCTTCAACAATGCCGCATCAACCGCCATACCCTCTTCAACCCAAAAGTACCCGCGTTGCGAAACGACCTGCAAAATCGCGGATGCGGTGCGATACTTGCCGGTTGTCATATCCTCGCTGACAAAAAAGTTCTCGCGTTGACCGACCGTGCGCGCACGCGCCACCGGCGTGGGAATCGGCGTGAGCAGTTTCAAATCTTTGCGCAGACGCGGCGCAATCTCGTACAGGTTGCGCGATGGAATGATCATGCGGTCGAGCGCGGTCGCCGTGTCAATGGACGCCAATGCCACTGGCGTTGCCGCTGATGTGCGGGGCGCAGTTGGCGCGACAACACTGGATGGCACGCGCGTTGCCGTTGGCGATGCGGCAACCGTGGGCACTTCGGTACGCGGCGGCGCGATGGTCGGCACCATGACCGGCGTTCTTTTTTCATCCGCCAGCACCAGGCGCGTCGGTGCGACGCGCGGTGTATTCGTCGGCGCAACTTGAACGGCAAGTGTTTGATATGCCACGACACCCGCGCCAACGACGACGACGAGCAAAACGAACAAGGCGACAATTATCCAAACGAGTTTTCGATTCATTGGCTGTTCTCCTCCGGAGCGCGCCAATTATAGCACATCTAAAATAAAAAGGCGGGCATTCCTCGTGTGAGAAATGCCTGCGCCTTTTTTATGCTTGCTCGCGTGTTGGCGGCGAAGGGGGCGCATCGGCAAACAAAATTTGATACGCTTCCTCCGGCGCCTCTTCGCGCGCAGAAGATGATTCGTCACACTCAACTTCGCCCGTCTCGCCCAGGTGTTGATTGTGCGGGCAAGCGACGAGGCACAAGGTTAGCGACGCGCCAGTACAAACCGCGGCGCACTTGAATGTGACCATGCGCGTCCTAGTGATCGTGGCGCGACGCGGGCGCGTCTTCGTTTGTCCATGCCCCGGCAAGTGCCGTCAATTGTTGCGGCTTGTGAATCAACAAGGGCAAACCTTGCGGACAAATCCAAAATTGTTTGTCGCCATAATGCAGGGCGAGCAAAGGAATTTCATCGCTCGTGCGTCCGCAGTGCAAACATTTTTCAATCGCTTGACTCATTTTTCTCCTTGAAAAATCGGACGCGGATTAACGCGGATGTCCGCGGACAAGAAATTATGCGTCCTCGTCCGCGCTCGTCAGCGTCCCAGCCAATTTTATTTTTTCGCTGAAACCAGAATAACCCCATTATCAAATTAAAGCGTGCGCGCGTCTATGATAAAAGTCACACCGCGCTACCCCACCCGCGTCACCATTACATCGCGCGCGCCGGCAGAACGCATCGCACGCATCACGTTGTCTTGGGTAACCTCATCCACGAGCGCGATGACATTGCCGCCTCGTCCCCCGCCGGACAACTTCGCACCGCGCGCGCCGGCATTCATCGCCGCGTCCACAAGTGTTTGGATTTCCGGCGACGACACGCCGAGCAGAGTCAACCAAGTTTGATTGACCGTCATCAGTCCGCCTAATTCTTCATTCGCGCCCTGCTCAATCATCACACGCGCGTTGTGCGCAAGCGTGCCGATGTGGTTGAACATCGTTTCGTACTCGTCGCGATTTTGTTCCCACGCGCGCCGCACATCGCCGACCGCAACTTTGGTGAGCGCCGGCACGCCCGTGTCCGCAATAATCATCGTGAATGGGCGCGCAACGTGAAACGACTCGATGCGGCTCTCTCGCACGTTCTCGCCTTTCGCCGTTTCCATTCCAGTCTGCTCGGTTCTAGTTGGCGAGACCGTGCGACCCCGCACAAAATATACTGGTTGTTCAAACGCGATGACGGTGTTGTCAATCCCGCTCGGCGTGCCGTGATGTAATCGCTCGACCTCGTACGCAAGCGCAGAAATTTCCTCACGCGACACCTCGCGCGCAAAAAAATCGGCGAGCGCGCGCGCAACGGCAACCGAGACCGCCGCCCCGCTCCCCAACCCGCGCGCGACCGGAATCGTCGAGCGCACCTGGACACGAAATCCACGCGGCGCGACCTGGAACTGCGCGCACGTCAGTCGAATGATCGTCGCAAGCGGGTCATCGTCCGGCGCATCGCGCAGAGCGAACGCGCGCGCAATGTCCGGCGCGTCAATCGTCACCTCGTCATCGTGCGTTGCGTGGACGCTCGCTTGGGCGCGCACGTGCGACACCGGCACGGCAATTGCCGGGCGTCCATAGACGACCGCATGTTCGCCAAACAGGATAATTTTACCGGAAGCAGATGCTTTGCTCAAAGTGAAACCCTTGTGGTAAAATGATGCTCACAAACTAGCACAAGTTTTGCTAGTCGGCAAGTGACTGGAGCAGAATGGAAGACTCGCTAATCATCGTCCTCAAACTCGCGAGCGTCGCCGCGTTGATTTTTACAAACGCGTTTTTTGTCGCGGCAGAAATCGGTTTGGTCAGCGTGCGACGCACGCGCATCGAACAACTCGCCGGCGAAGGCGATTTGGCGGCGCAACGCGTGCAAGTACTTTTACGCGACCCCGCCGGGTTTATCGCGACGGTCCAGGTTGCCATCACGGCGGCAGGTCTGGGCTTGGGCTGGATTGCCGAACCGACGTTGGAAAGTTTCATTGCGCCGATGTTTGCCTTTGTGCCAATTCCGCGTTTCGCCACCATCGTCACTTTTCTCATTGTCACGTTTCTCGTCATTCTGCTCGGCGAGTTGTTACCCAAAGCCATTGCGTTGCGCTACACGGAACGCACCGCGCTCGCCGTCGGCATGCCGACCGTAATCGTGAGCAAAATTTTTCGTCCGTTCGTGTGGTTGCTCAACACCAGCGCGACAATCATCTTGCGCCTGTTTCGTTTACAACTGCCAAACGACGCGCAGATGGGTCACACGGTCGAAGAATTGAAAATGCTCGTCAGCGCGAGCACCGAGTCCGGTGAGTTGGAACAGCACGAAGAAAAAATGTTGCACAATGTGTTCGAGTTCGAGGAACGCCTGGTGCGCGAGTTGATGATTCCGCGCAACGAGATGGCGGTGGTCGAAGAAAATGTGACGCTCGCCGAATTTTTGCAAACGTTCAACGAAGTGCGGCACGCACGCTATCCAATTTACGCGCAGACCTCGGATAATATCACCGGCTTTATCGCCATCAAGGATGTCTTGTCCGCGATTGCATCGCAGGGCGCAACCGCGCTCGATGCCTCAGTGAAATCGCTTGCGCGCCCGGCGTTGTACGTGCCCGAATCAAAACGCGTTGGTCGTTTGTTCGCCGAGATGCAAGCGCAGAAAATTCAAATCGCGATTGTGATTGACGAGTTCGGCGGTACGGCGGGCATGGTCACACTCGAAGATTTGATCGAGCGCATCGTCGGTCGGCTGAGCGATGAAGTCGCCGAAGAAGATCCGTCGGTCGAAACCATTGACGAGCACACGATCCAGGTTGACGCGCAGATGCAAGTCGAAGAAGTGAATGAACAACTGGGAATTTACTTGCCCGAAAGTGACGCGTACGAAACGGTCGCCGGGTTTGTGTTGTATACCGTGCGCCACATTCCGAAAGAGGGCGAGCAATTCAAGTTCGATAATTTGAAATTGACCGTCACCGGTATGAGCGGACCGAAAATCGAAAAAGTGTTAATTACGCGATTGTGATAAACGGAGAAAAAACCAATGCCTCCTGCCGATTCACTCAAAGTGCCCAAAGTTCTTAAACTGTATTTGGAGATTACGCAATACCCCATCCTCGCGCCCAAGATCCGCGCGCGCATGCGCGAGGAATTGTTTGCGCGCGGCGTGATTACGCGCGCCAATTTCGAAACCGAGGTGCGCACCAAAGCCGAACAATCGCAACGCCTCGAAGGTCTCGACGATCCGCTCGTGCAGGAACCCGCCGAAGTGTGGGAACGCCGCAAGCAACAGACGCGCGACTATCTCACCGATTTTTATTTTGCCTACAACCTGCCGCACGAATTATTTGAAGGCATCATCCAGGGCATTGTCGCCGAACGCAATCCGAGCCAAAAAGTTTTTCTCTCGTTCAACCCGGAACTCGCGCCGATTGATATGGTGCTCGCACAAGGCGAACGCTATGAAGCGCTCCCGCCCAAAGAGCGCGAGCAGGCACAACACCACATCCAGGAAATGGTTGTCGTCGTGCTCAAGACCTTGATGACCGACCACCTGGGATTTATTCGCATCGCCAAAGAATGGTTCACGATTCACGATTTGCAAGACATTCGCCGACGGCGCATCGGCGAGGGCAAGATTGGCGGCAAGGCGGCGGGCATGTTGCTCGCGTGGAAAATTTTGCAAAAGGTCGCCGAGCAAAGCGGACCCAACGCGCCGCAAATCGTTCTGCCGAATTCGTGGTACATTGGATCATCCATGTTGTACGAATTCAATTCGATGAACAATTTGCTTTTCTCGGTAGACCAAAAATACAAGCCGCTCGAACAAATCGAAGCCGAGTATCCCTCGATTGTGCGCGCGTACCTCGAATCGCGTTTGCCGGATGAGATGCGCGAGCACTTGCGCGAATTGCTCACCCAGGTCGGCAAGCGCGCCTTGATCGTCCGCTCGTCCAGTTTGCTCGAAGATAATTTTGGGACGTCGTTCGCCGGCAAGTACGATAGTTTCTTTTGCCCAAATCAAGGCACGCTCGACGAAAACCTTGCCGCGCTCGGCACGGCGATTCGGCGCATCTATGCGAGCGCGCTCAACCCGGACGCGCTGGCGTATCGCAAACGGATGCGCTTGATTGATTATGACGAACGCATGGCAATTTTGATTCAAGAAGTTCAGGGCGAACAACACGGACGTTATCTTTTTCCCACCCTTGCCGGCGTGGCATACTCGCGCAATCCGTTCCGGTGGAATCCGCAAATTCGCCGCGAAGATGGTTTCGTGCGGCTCGTGTGGGGCTTGGGCACGCGCGCGGTCGAACGGGTCGGCGCCGATTTTCCACGCATGGTCGCGCTCAGTCATCCGCGTTTGCGTCCCGAAGTCGGCGCGAGCGAATTACGCAAACACTCGCAACGCTTTATTGATTTGATTGACCTAGAAAACAATGTGCTTACAACCAGTCCCATCGCACCCATCTTTTCAACCGAGGACAAGTCGCTCCCCTATCTCGTGTCGGTAGACAAGGGCGATTATGTGCAACCCTTGTTCTCTGATCCTTTGCTCGAAGGTCCGGAAAATTTACTCCTCACGTTCGATGGGTTGTTGCAAAAAACCGATTTCGTGCCGACGATGAAAACATTACTGCAACGACTCGAACGCGAGTATGCGTTTCCAGTAGATGTCGAGTTCACCGCCGAGATTATGGAAAACACCAACAAGCCGCGCGTGCGCGTGCACGTTCTGCAATGTCGTCCACATTCGAGTTACGAGTCGGGCACACGCATCGAACTGCCCGCAAACATTCCGGAAACCGATTTGATTTTTTCGTCGAACCGCTTGATTCCACAAGGACTCGTGCAACGCATCCGCTACGTCGTCTATGTGCATCCCGAAAAGTACAGCCAACTCGGCGACCCGACACTCAAGCTCGAACTCGCGCGCGTCATTGGACGCTTGAATCAACGACTTGAAGGCAATCCGTTCATCCTGATGGGACCCGGACGCTGGGGGAGCGCGAACATTGACCTGGGTCTCAAGGTCGGTTACGCGGACATTAACAACACGCGCGTCCTGGTCGAAATTGCATTGCCGCGCGGCGAAGGCATTCCCGATGTGTCGTACGGCACGCACTTTTTCCAAGACCTGGTCGAAGCGCACATTTATCCTCTACCCTTGTTCCCGCACGAGCCGGGCACGTCGTTCAATCGCGCCTTCTTTTTACAAGCGCCCAATATTTTGGCGACACTCTTGCCGGGCGATGCGGCGTACGCCGAGTACGTCAAGGTCATCGAAGTGCCGACGATTGCAAATGGACGGTACCTGGAAATCGTGATGGACGAGGAACGCGGCGAAGCCGTTGCGTACTTGAAACGCTACGATGGCAATGGATAATCAGAACGTCGTCCTCGAACGTCGCTGGATCGAGCGTCGTCAACTTGTTCAGTTGGGCATCCTCGCCGCGATTGTGTTTTTGCTGATTCCGAATTTTGTCGGCGCGGAACAAATCGTCGAGGCATTGCGGCGCGCCAATCCGGTTTTTATCGCGCTGGCAATTGTCGCCGAAGTGGCGCGCTATCTCGCGAGCGCGTACTCGACACGTGTGTTGGCGCGCATGTTTGATCGCCGCGTGCCCTGGTTCGCGCTCGTGCAAGCATTCTTTGCAAGCGCGGCGGCGAATCGCACCGTCTCGACCGGCGGTGCGCCGGGGATGCTCGTGCGTTTGTTGTGCCTGCGCCGATTCGGGGTGACGACCGGCTCGGTCGTTTCGATTTTTCTCATCGAAAACATTAACGGCTTGATCGTCGGCGTGCCGACCTTGATCGTCGGCATCATCCTGTTTGCATCTGCGCGCATCGCCTTGCCCATTGAAAATTATCTCGCCACGCTCCCGCTTGTCGTCATCGCGCTCGTCGCAACGGTGTATCTTTTCACGCGCCGAACCTGGATCGAACACGCGGCGTTGTGGTGTGCGCGTGGATTGGATCGGTTGGCACGGCGCGTGTTTCACCATTCGTTGTTTCATCCCGAACGCGTGCTGAAATGGATTGGCGATTTTTATACCGGGATGTCACTCGCCATTCGCCATCCAGTCCCAGCGCTCATTTCACTCGGCGCCAACTTGGTTCGCAACACAGCGGGCTTGGTCGCGTTGTACTGTGTGTTCCTCGCCGTAGATGCGCCGATTAGTCTGGACATTTTGATTATCGTCTACACCTCGGCATCCTTCTTGACCACGTTGAGCGCGGGACCGGGCGAAGTGGCGATTATGGGTTCGGGCATCGCACTGCTGGCGAGTGCAACCGGCATTCCGCAAGCGACCGCCGTAACGGCATTGCTCCTCTCGCGCGCGATTGCGTTCTGGCTTCCCCTCCCGGTTGGTTACGCGGCATTGTGGAATTTGATTCGCCGGAAACACATTTGAATCCACGCACAACCCGGGTCAAAAAAAGAACCCCGCTTTCCAAAAATGGAAAGTGGGGTTTGTGTGTACCCCTGGGGAGACTCGGACTCCCGCACATGGCTCCGGAGGCCACTGCTCTAATCCACTGAGCTACAGGGGCGATTACAATTCATAGTTTAACACACTCGGAACGATTTTGCAAAACTAGTCGCGCGCTAAACTGGGTGGACGCTTGGCAAAGTAAACCAGGTGCGTCGCGCAATCACAATCGCTCGCGCCAAAGCGCGGCACGATGATGCGCGCGCCCGGTAGAGCAAGCGCGGCTTGCGCCCACAGACACTCTAAACGATCCGCGCCCTGATGCGCCCACACTTCTTTGATTTGCGCGTGCGCGAGCAAGTAATCAATGTGCCAGTGCATTTTCTTGTCGGGTCGCACATGCCGCGCAATGCGTTGCGCCAATCCATTCATCGCACTGCCGATGTAGAGATAATAGCCGCGTGGAAAATTAAATTCGCCGAGCGCACCAATGCGAATCGTTTGTGCGCGCGAGAGATAGATCACGAGCGTGTACGTGCCACGCGTTTTGGTTGGGTGTGCTTTTGAGGTTGGCATTGTGATTTCCTATTGATGTCGTCCAACAACTTGAAAAATTGGACGCAGATGAACACAGATAAAACAGAAAATCCGCGTTTGTCCGCGTTCATCCGCGTCCAAATCATTCTTTCGTCGGAATCGGCAAACCTTCCAACTGCATAATTTTTAACGCGTTCGTCGTCGGACACGGACCAGGATGAATCTGATAATCAAACACCAACTTGCCATCGGCGACCGCGTCACGAAAATGGAAATTGCGCACCTGCTGACGTTGCTCGGCGAGATTCGCCAATTCCAGGTCGTGCGTCGCCAACAGTCCAACGCCATTTTCATTGAGCAATGCTTCGATGTACGCGCGACTGCCAAGCAAGCGTTCGCGATTGTTCGTGCCGCGAAAAATTTCGTCAATCAAGTACAATAACGGTTCATCCGCGCGCATGTGCAATTCGTCCAACAATCGCTTGAGACATTTGACCTCGGCATAGAAAAACGAAAAGCCATCCGTGATCGAATCGCTGATGCGAATGCACGTGGCAAGCCGCAAAGGAATCGCGCGAAAATGCGTGGCGACGACCGGCGCGCCCACGTACGCGAGACATAGATTGATGCCAACCGATTTGAGGAACGTGCTCTTGCCGGCCATGTTCGAGCCGGTGATGATCGCCAATTCGCCCGGCGTGTGGAATGTGAAATCGTTCCGGACTGTTTGCGCGAACGGAATGAGCGGATGCCCCAACGACTGCGCCGCAAAAATCGGTTGCGCTTGCGGCGAAATTTCCGGGAACACGTACTCGGGATTCACGTACGCGAAATCGGCGAGCGCAACGTACGCATCAAGTTCATAGCACACTTGCAACCACGTCGGCAATAACTGCAAGACCTCGACGCGATAACGATTCGTGAGATACGCAAAGAAAAAATCCCAGGGCATGAGCAGGTTGAGCACAAACCAAAAAACCGGATTGTTGCGCAAGCCAACCCCAACCGCAACGAAATGAATTTTGCGCGTGGACGCGGACGGAGGATGTTTCGCATCGGCGAACGGCGCGCACAATCGCGCGAGATGCGGATACGCGCGATACGAAACACGTTCGAGATAATTGAGGACGGCGTTAAAACGCGTCAGCTCGGTTTCCATTCGCGACAGCGCACCGAACATGGCACCGAGTTCGGTCTGATTGATCAGCGCGAGTGCCGCATACGCGAACATTGAAGCAATCCAGTACGGTGGCAGTCCACCCCAGAAAAACCAGGCGAACAAAATCAGATTGAGCACAACCAAACCCGTCGCCAACGGCAAAGTCCATTTGAGATTTTGCGACTGAAACTCGACCGACAGCCATTGCACAAGTTTCGCGCCTTCGAGTGGCTCACGCAAAACGAGACGCAAGGTCAGACGAAAGCGTTCACGAAAACGAGTGAACGCGCCCAACTCGCGCACGATGTTTTGCCGGGCGTGAACCTGATCCAGTCCGGGAAAATTTTGCGTGAGCCAATCGGCGAGCAGTTGACTCGCTTGCCGCGTCAAGGTTGTGTCGAGCAATTGATGCAACGAACGTTGCCCGGTAATGTCCAGGTCGAGCGCAAGGTGCTTGTCATGTGCGCCGGCAAAATTGTAGAGCGGCAGTTGTTCCCAGTTGTGCGTCATGCGCGCGAGTTGGTCGGCGCGCACTTGGCGTGATGCGTCAAACGTGTCTATCCAACCTTCGAGGCGGCGATGATATAGCACAACCGTGAGAAAAATCAGCAAGCCAACAATCAACGCGACCCAGCCCGCGAGCGGATTGACGAACGTGCCGAACGCCCACGCGCCACCCAGCGCAACCGCGAACGCGATCACACGTAACCACGACACGCGATTGCTCAACGCACGCAAAGGCACAAGGCGTCGCTCTAATCGTTTGATTTGATTTTCGAGTGCGCGTTGTCGCGCCGCGCGAATTGTTTGCATCACGCCTCACCTGATTTTGGCTTGTCGTTCATCCGCGTATCCATTCCCAGTTTTTGGTTCTGCCTCAACATTTCGATTGCCTTGCTAATGCGCCGCGCGCGCGTCTCGTCGCGTTTGGCATCCATAATCCAACCGATGTACTGCCGCTTGTGCGAGGGCGCGAGTTTGGCAAAATTTTGCTGCGCGATTTTATCGGACGCAAGCGCGTGTTGCAATTCGAGCGGAATGTTCGTCGTGTCCTCGCGCACGGTTGCCCTGTCCCACTCG
>CAZPIR010000020.1:12290-17895 GCA_964586085.1 uncultured Anaerolineaceae bacterium
CAATGTTGGCAAGCCCCACATCCGTCATTCGTCCTTGCTCAATCATTTTGGCGACGCGCTTTTTGTTTGACTCCGACCAAATGCTTCCGCTCTTGCGTGGTGTGAATCGCACACCGTATTTTTCATCGTCAATACTTTTGGTCAAGCCATCAATCCAGCCAAAGCACAATGCCTCTTCGACGGCTTCGTCGTACGAAACGGTTGGCTTGCCCGAATTCTTTTTGTAGAGCACGACCCACAGTTCGGGTTCACGCGCGTAATTTTTTGCCAGCCACGTGCGCCACGCCTCGAGATCTTTGAATGCTTGGCGTTTAGTGATTTCAGGCATTGGTTGTCTTTCCGTGGTCTTATCATTTCGACGAACGAAGCGAGGAGAAATCTACGATAACGATGGGCGATTTCTCACTCCGCTACGCTCCGTTCGAAATGACAAGCAATGGTGCTTTTTACTTTATACTTTTAGCTTTTAACTTGCTCAAACCTCGCCGTGAAATGCCGCAAACTCTTTTGCTCGTAGACCATCTTTAATCCGCGCACCGATTCGCGCTGACGGTACACTTCAGTAATCGCCTCGGCGACGTAATCGAGATGCGATTGCGTGTACACGCGACGCGGAATCGCGAGGCGCACGAGTTCGAGCGCCGAGTACTGCGCCTCGCCGGTTGTCGCATCCGTGTATCCAAACATCACGCTCCCGATTTCGACGCCGCGAATGCCGCCTTCGAGGAACAGCGCAACGGTCAACGCTTGCGCCGGATATTGCGCTTGCGGGATGTGCGGCATGAATCGTTTCGCATCGAGAAAGACCGCATGCCCGCCGGGCGGCTCGACAATCGGCACGCCGTTTTCGAGCAAGCGTTCCGCGAGATAGCGCACCTGCCCCGTGCGATACGCGAGATATTTTTCGTCCACCGCTTCTTCAAGACCACGCGCCAACGCTTCCAGGTCGCGGCGCGCGAGACCGCCGTACGAAATGAAACCCTCGGTAAGAATCAAGCGATTCTGAATCTGCTCGAACAATCCTGGGTCGCGCGCGGCAAGCAAACCGCCGATGTTCACGAGTCCATCTTTTTTCGCGCTCATCGTAAACCCATCGGCGTACGAAAAAATTTCGCGCGCAATGTCTTTGATGGATTTGTTGCGATAACCCTCTTCGCGTTGCTGGATGAAATAACAATTCTCGGCATAGCGACACGCATCAATGAAAAACGGAATGTCGTATTTGGCAAGCAATTCTTTCGTCGCGCGAATGTTGGCGAGCGAAACCGGTTGCCCACCCACCGCATTGTTCGTGATCGTGATCATGCCGAGCGGAATGTTCGCCACGCCAACACGCTCGATCAATTCTTGCAACGCGGCAAGATTCATGTTGCCTTTGAATGGATGGCGATTCGTCGGGTCGAGTCCTTCGGGAATGACCAAATCGTGCGCGATGCTTCCACGCGCTTCGATGTTCGCGCGCGTCGTATCGAAATGCGTGTTGTTCGGAATCACACTTCCCGGTTGCGCGACAATCGAAAACAAAACGTGCTCCGCGCCGCGACCTTGATGCGTCGGCACAAATTGCTCGAACCCGAAAATATCGCGCACCACCTCTTGCAGATGATAATAGTTGCGCGACCCGGCGTACGACTCGTCGCCTTCCATCATCCCTGCCCATTGATGATCGCTCATCGCGGTCGTGCCGGAATCGGTGAGAAAATCAATCGTCACCGCGCGACTGGGCAAAAGGAAAATGTTGTAGCCCGCATCCGCAATAAATTGCGTACGTTCCTCGCGTGTCGTGATCGGCATTGCTTCGACCGCTTTGATTTTGAATGGTTCGAGTGTGTACTGCGCCACGTTGCGCCTCCTGAAATTAAATTGGCGAGAGCGCGGTGCTCTCGCCTCTCAATTCTACCCGACCTGTTGCGCCAAGTAATTTGGCAAACCCATCTGTTTGATTTGGTCGAGTTGCGCCTCCAACCAATCAATGTGATTTTCCTCGTCCTTGAGAGTCGCTTCGAGCAGGTCGCGCGTGCCGTTATCGCCCACCTCGACCGCAATGCGAATCGCGTCATTGTACAACTTGACTGCTGTCGCTTCGGCAATCCGGTCATCTTCCAATTGGTCGGCAACTTGCGCGCCGATGTTCAGTTTGCCGAGTTGGCTCACCATCGGACGACCTTCCAAAAACAGGATGCGCGCGATCAAACTTTCGGCGTGCTTCATCTCTTCGATGGCGCGCTTTTCAATCGTTTCGTGCAAGCGTTTGAAACCCCAGTTGGCGCACATTTCCGAATGCACGATGTACTGATTGATGGCGGTTAATTCTTCTGCCAGCAATCCATTCAAACGCTCCAGAACTTGCTCGTTCCCTTTCATGATCGGTTCTCCTTTTCGCTCGAATCAACAAGTGGTCATTTTCGCAAGTTTATCACGATTGCTTTGCAAAAGCAACATTTTTGCGCGGTTTTGATGTTGTGGTATAATGCCGCACGTTGCACGCAGAATAAACCCGCGTGGTCATTCTGCCGCTTATCCTTGACTCGGAATTTTCTTTTGGAGGCAGTGAAGCCCTATGAATGAGTACAAGGCGGAGAAGATCCGCAACATTGTTTTGGTTGGACACTCGAGTTCTGGCAAGACCTCGCTTGCCGAAGCGCTCCTCTTTAACACTGGAGCTGTGTCCCGCCTCGGCAAAGTAGACGACAGCACCAGCGTTTCCGATTTCGACCCCGAAGAACAACGTCGCAAAATTTCGATCAACACCTCGCTCATCCCCTGTGAATGGAACGGCTACAAAATCAATGTGCTCGACACGCCCGGCTACATGGACTTTGTCGGCGAAGTCAAAAGCGCACTGCGCGTTGCCGAATGCGTCGTCGTGATGGTGGACGCGGTGAGCGGCGTCGAAGTCGGCACCGAACTCGTGTGGCAGTACGCCGACGAAATGAAATTGCCCCGCATCATCATCATCAACAAACTCGACCGCGAGAACGCGGACTATGATCGCGTGCTCGCGCAATTGCGCGAACGGTTTGGCAAGAGCGTGGTCTCGCTCCAAATCCCGGTCGGCAAGGAAGCAAATTTCAAGGGCGAGATTAACGTCGTCAATCGCAAAGCATTCATCGGCGAAAAAGAAGGTCCCGTGCCCGGCGATTTGACCGCGCGCATGGAAGACGAACGCCTCAAATTGATCGAAGTTGCCGCCGAAGCGGACGACAAGTTGATCGAAAAATTCATCGGCGGCGAAGAGCTGACCGAAGACGAAATTCGCCTCGGCTTGAAACTGGGTCTGCGCGCCGGCACACTCGTGCCCGTGCTCTGCGCGTCCGCCATGCAGAACATTGGCATCCAATACTTGTTCAAATTCTTTGCCGATTATTTGCCCGCGCCCACCGAAGTTGCCGCGCCGGTTGCAAAAAATGCCGCGACGCAAAAAGATGAAAAACTCACCGTCAGTGAAACCGGCAATCTCGCCGCGTTCGTGTTCAAAACGATGGCAGACCCGTACGTCGGCAAGCTCACGTATTTCCGTGTTTACTCTGGCGCGCTCGAATCCAACTCGACGACGTTCAACGCGCGCACGAGCGCGGTCGAACGCATCGGACAACTCTATGTGTTGCGCGGCAAGGAACAAATTGCCGTCGCGCGCATCAATGCCGGCGATATTGGCGCGGTTGCCAAATTGCAAGACACCGCCACCGGCGATACATTCTGTGACAAGGCGCACGCGTTGACTCTGGCGCATGTTGCATACCCGAACCCGGTTTATTCCGTTTCACTCACGCCAAAAACCAAGACCGACCTAGACAAGATGGGTACGGCTCTGCAACGCCTCGTCGAAGAAGACCCAACCCTGCGCGTGTACCGCGAACATGACACGAACGAAACGATCATGTCGGGCATGGGCGATTCGCATGTGGATGTTGCCGTGCGTCGCCTCAAACAAAAATTCGGCGTCGAGTTGTTGACGGGCGTTCCCCACATTCCGTACAAGGAATCCATCACCAAAACCGCCAAAGTGCAAGGTCGCCACAAGAAACAAACCGGCGGTCGCGGTCAGTTTGGCGACACCTGGATTCGTTTCGAGCCACTGCCGCGCGGCACGGGCTTTGAATTTGCCGAAGAAGTGTTTGGCGGCGCTGTCCCCCACTCGTTCATCCCCGCCGTCGAAAAAGGCATGCGCGAAATTATGCTCAAGGGCGTGCTCGCCGGTTTTCCGACGATTGATTTCCGCGCGGTGCTGTACGATGGATCGTATCACGCGGTGGACTCGTCCGAAATCGCGTTCAAGCTCGCGGCGCACAAGGCGTTCAAGTCGGGCATCCCGCTCGCCGGTCCCGTTCTGCTCGAGCCCGTGATGAATTTCGTCATCACCGTCCCGGAAAATTTCATGGGCGACGTGCTCGGCGACCTGAACACCAAACGCGCGCGCGTGCAAGGCATGGATCAAAAAGGCGCGTGGAGTGTCGTGACTGCCTCGGCGCCACTCGCGGAAATGCAACGCTATGCGACCGACATCCGTTCGATGACCCAGGGTCGCGGCTACTTTACAATGGAATTCTCGCATCTCGACCCGGTGCCCAGCCACATCGCCTCACAGATTATCGACAAGGCGAAAAAGGAACGCGCTGGCGAAGAGGAAGAGGAAGACGAAGAATAGTTTCAGCAACCTGCGAGGTCTTGAGACCTCGCAGGTTTTTTATCTACCACCCATTGACACACCACAATGCTTTTATTACAATCGGAAACAACTCAAGGAGGAACTATGCTTCGTCGCTTGTTTGCGTTTCGCGCTTTTTTCATTTTGCTTGCGCTCTTTGCGCTCCCAGCCCTCGCCTGTAATTTTTCCTTCACGACGGCCAGCATTACCAACAGCGTGATGGCAAAAGATGTGCAGGGTGACAAGTTTGAACCCGTCGGCATTACCGACACTTTTTCGCCCGACCAAGCCGTATTTCACGCGATCATCTCGATCAAAGATGCACCCAATGATACCTCGGTCAAAGCCGTGTGGACGGCGGTGGACATTGGAAACGCTGGCGCGCCCAACACCAAAATCGGCGAGTATGAAATCAAAGCCGATGGCACACGCAACCTCGATTTCACATTCAAGCCGGATGCCGGCCGTTTGCCGCCCGGCAGTTACAAGGTCGAAATTTTTCTCGAAGGCAAAGCAGATCGCACTCTGAATTTTACCGTCACCGCGCCGACGCCGACACCCGTGCCCACGCGCGCCCAGCCCACGGCAACACCCACGCCCGCCGCGCGTCCATCGGCATTCGTCAAAAGCGTGACCACGGCAACCGAAGTCAAGGCAGATACCAAAGACCCGGTCGCGCCGACAAACGAATTTAGACCCAGTGCCACGTTCCACGCTGTCGTCGCAATTCAGGGCGCGCCTACCGCCACCAAGTTCAAAGCGATGTGGTTCGCCACTGATATTGGCAGTGCCGCCGCGCCGAACACGTTGATTGATCAAACCGAAATCACGGCAGACGGTACGCGCAATATTGATTTCACGCTTCAGCCAACTGCAACCTGGCCCCCCGGCAAATATCGCGTTGAAATTCTAGTGAACAATGTACTCGACCGCGTGGTGAACTTTACGGTCGCCGGC
>CAZPIR010000021.1:0-6725 GCA_964586085.1 uncultured Anaerolineaceae bacterium
CGCCATCAATTGGTTCGAGGCACCGAACAGTTGATACAGGTAAACGAACGTGCTCGTCAAAACCAGGAAGAACGTCAAGCCCATCGAAAAGATCGCCGACACGGT
Organism: uncultured Anaerolineaceae bacterium; assembly: GCA_964586085.1. Taxonomy (GTDB): domain Bacteria; phylum Chloroflexota; class Anaerolineae; order UBA4142; family UBA4142; genus JACRBM01. The sequence continues at coordinate 106 of CAZPIR010000021.1, forward strand.
CATGTTCTTGAACACCGGCACGACATCGCCGAGCCATTCCGTCAAGGTCACGCGCATCACGCGGAAGATCAATTGCGTCACGGTGATGACGATGACGACGAACGTGCCGTACGCAATCGCGGTACCGAATGGGACTGAACTTTCGCCAAACATGACGCCCATCAATCTACCGAGACCTAGCGCAAAACCACCCGCGCCTGCAACACCGGTGATCGAAGCCGCGATCAAGGACACCAAACCGACTGCATTTTCAGAGAGCATCCCGCCGCCACCGACCGGCAGAGCGTCCGTCTCAAACTCCAACTGACGCGAGGTGTTGACCGAGCCGATCAACGAGTGCCAGCCGGAAATCGCGCCGCACGCAATCGTGACAAAGAGCATGGGCCACATCGGTTGCCACGCTTTGCCCGCCACAAACGTGAAACCGAAATCGGGTTTGACGATTGCTGGCAAAGTAAACTTGGCGACATTGGGCGCGATGAACGGCGCGAGCACCGCGCCAATCGAACCCAGGACAATCACGATGAGCGTGATCCAGAAACCGATATAGTTGACCGGTTGCGCGAATCGCCAAATCGGCAAGTTGGAACCCAGGTAACTAAAGACGAGCAGGAACAAGCCCCAGAAGATATAACTGGGCATTGTCTTGATCGCGCCGGTTGCCGCATCGTAGATTGCCGTGGTCGGGCGTTTGCCGTCCACTGGCGCCGGCACACGCGGATCAAAGTTGGTCGGGTCTACAATCGTCAGAATCGCTTGTTTACCATTGAGGCTATCAATCGCGCCATTCAAGGCAACAATCGAGCCGCTGACCGGACCTTGCGCCCACGGCACGGGCGATTTAGCCAGGTCTACGCCGAGGGGACCCAAGCCCATCGCGACCAGGGTGAGAATCACGGTAATCGCGGTCACAACGATCAAGTCCATTTTCCAGCGATACAACATTTGACCGGCGAGGAGACCCATGACCCCCAGGACGATAATTCCGAACGGAGTGTCCGGGCGCGCGGCGAGAATCGCGGTCAACAGACCGAGGAACGCGCCAGCCACGACCAGCAAGTAAAAGAAGATAAAGATGAAGAGAATCGTACGCGTGCGAGGAGCAATCAGGCGGTACGCCACCGCGCTGAGCGAGTTGCCATCGTTGCGAACGGCAAGCATGATTGCCGAATAGTCCGCCGCCCAACCGATGAACGACACACCCAGGATCAACCACAGGATCGAGGGCAACCAGCCCCAGATCGTGGCGGCGAGAATCACGCCCGTGATCGGTCCAGCCGCGGTCACGGATTTAAAGTGATACCCGTAAAGCACATTGCGACTGGTCGGCATAAAGTCCACACCATCCATGTACATTTTGGCGGGGGTGGCTTTTTTCGCATCGGTCTGAATAATGTCTCTGTCAATGCGGCGCGCATACAGCGTATAAATGAGGTAAATCATTACGCCGCCGAGCAGGACAACCCACAACGAGTTCATCGTCCCGGTCACAAACAATGCGCCGACGACCACGATGGGGATCAAAATTAGCAAGAGAACGACGAGACGGATGTCCATCATTGACCTCCAAAAATCGAGTGTACTGTTGCATCCCTGCAACAACCTTTCCATTTGAACGAACCGTCGGACTCGTGCACATTAATGGTTGTGCTGTAAACCACCTCCTTTGAAAAAAACGATTGCCAACATTCGGCATCGAATGATAGGACAATTATACTACGCCCGCCAAGTGTTGGCAAGACTGCGATTTTGGATTTTGCGAAAGAAAAACGCACGGAGAAAAACTCCCCGTGCGCTGAGAAATCACACACGCTCACTTTAACGCGGCGAGTGACGCATCGCGTTCACCGTCGCAAACAGAAACAGCAGAATCGCAATCACGTTGAACATGCCCGCCCACATTCGCACTGCGCCCCAATCGAACAGATCGGCGAACACACGCACGACGAGCGAAGCGTGAAGCAAGCTCAGGTGCGCGTAAAAATTCGGCGTGTACGGAATCGCGCGATTGAGCACCGCCGGAAAAATAATCGGCGCGTGACCAAAGATCATCGAGAACACATAGCCGAGCAAAACGGTGTGCAACATCGCATCGCCCTGCCAGCCCGCGCCCACGCCGAACCCAAGACGCAACGCGCCGCCGATGCCGAGCCACACGTAACCGACGAGCAAGCACACCGCGATGAAGCGCGTCAAGCCGGTTTGCTTGACCGTTTTTCGCGCAATGTCGTACCGCAGTAACCACAACGCAATCGCGAGGAATCCCGTCCCCGCGATGCGCGCACTCGGATCAACCAGGTCGCTCGGCAGTACCAAGCCCGCGCTCAAATTCGACACGAGTCCGAACAGTAAAATGCCGGCGGCGATGACGTACAAATTTTTCGCGCGCGCGTCGAGCCGCATCAAGCGCGCAAGTTCGAGCCGCTCGCCGAGAATCGTCAGCACGAGAAACGCCGTCCACCACAAACTGATGCGCCAGAACGGGTACTCGGCAATCCACATCAGGTTGCCAACAAGCCAGGCGATGGCGGCAATCAGCATCGTCAGCGTGTCGCGTCCGGGATGGCGCGAAACGATGACGCCAAAAATAATCACGAGACCCAGACTGCCGAGCGCGAGCAAAGCAATGCCCAGTTGTGGCGCGAAACCGGAAATCACGATGAGCGAGCCGATGCCGCTCAACAACGGCGCGAGCCAATATTTTCTTTGATTCAACGCGGCGGCGCGCTCAATGTTGATGACCGTACCGAAAAAGCCGGAAATCATGAGCGGTCCGTGCAGTTGCGCGAGCGAGGGCGCAAGTTCCGGCAATTTCCAATCGAGACGTAACAAGCCCGCCCACATCGCCGCAAGCAAAGCGAACAGGCCCAACGCGAGAACAGGCAAACGCGAAAACTTCATCCTGTCACCTCAAAGATGTACTCAATGTCATTTCGATGAGCCGCTATGCGGCCCGAAATTACAAGCGAGGCACAGCGTAACGCACGCGATCAATTTTCGCAAGGACAAATGTCACGTAAAAACAGAGGGGCGTAGCATGGCTACGCCCCTACCAAATTATTGTCCAACCACGTACCATTTTTCCGGCAGGTAATCAATGCCGAGTGTGCTCGGCTCGTTGGGAATTACTCGCTTGTTCAAGAAGGTCCAGTCCGGCGTGTAGGTCAGGAACAAGTACGGCACATCGTCCGCAACCAGTTTTTGAATACTTTGGTACGATGTCTTGCGCGCACCCAGGTCGCACGGGGCAGTATTCGCTTTGGCGTACAACGACTCGACTTGCTTGTTGATATAGCCACCGATGTTCACATCGGGAATCATCGTTTCGCTCCACAACGAGGACGACCAATGCGGGTCAATCGTCGCGCGCCAACCCAGGACGTACAAATCGTAATCGAACGGCGGTTTTTTGAGATATTCGAGATACAGTTGAAAATCCAACCCAGTCACATCCGATTCGATGCCGATTTTTTTCAACTCGGCTTGAATCAGCAAGCCAATGTCCTCGCGTTGGCGATTGTCGGTGTTGACCATGACCTTGAGTCGCGGCGCGGGCTTGCCATCCTTGCCCAGCAATCTGCCAGCCGCATCGAAACGATAGCCGGCTTGCGCGAGTGTGTTGCGCGCTTGCTCGATGCTGTAGGCGTACTGGTTCACATCGGGGTTATAAAACGGACTCGTGGGCGACAAGAACGAGGCGAGCGGTTTTTGCAAACCCAGGAACACATTGTCGGCGATGGCTTGACGCGGCATCGCAAACGCAAGCGCGCGACGCACGGCAACATCCTGCAAAAAGGCGCGGCGCAAATTCAAACCAACGAACGTCCACGCAGTCGCCGTCGCATCCCACTGGTATAATTTGAGCGCGTCACTTTTTTTCGCGTCCGCCACATCGCCGAACGATAACGGCGCAAGGTCAAGTTCACCGCGTTGAAGCATTTGCAATTGCGTCGTCGCGTCCGGCACCACGCGCACGATTTCGCCGTCGAGGTTCGCCGCGCCGCGCCAAAACAAATCGTTGCGCGTAAATTCGATTTGCGTATCGCGTTGCCATTGCTTGACCGTGAATCGGCCGGACACGACACTCGGTTTCACGATTTCCGGATTTTTCGCCGGGTCGCTCCAGGGATATTTTTCCCAGATATGTTTGGGGAGCGGTATCACCGCATCCGCAACCTCGATGCTGACACAACTCGCTTGCTTGAGCGTGACGACGAGCGTGTAATCATCTTTCGCGACGAACGACGCAATCGCATCGAAACTCGCGCGGTACGGATAATTGTTTTGCGCGCGATTCGCTTGCTCGAACGTCCACGCGAAATCCGGCGCGGTGATGGGTTTGCCATCGCTCCATTTCATCTCGCGCCTTAGGTTGAACGTGAATGTCCTGCCATCGTCCGCCGCATTCCAGGTCTCTGCCATGTTCGGCATCCATTCGAGCGTTTGCGGATTGCGGCGAAGCAAACCACTCGCGTACACGCGCGCCTGATACTCGGCGGAAACCGGGTCGGTTGTGAGATAGGGATGAAAATTTTGCGCGTCGGTGGTGACCGCGCTTTTCAAAATGCCGCCCTTGCGCGCGGGCGGCGGTGTAGTCGTCAGCGCGATGGCTGGCGTCTCGGTCGGCGGCGCCTTCGTCGGCGCCGTGGTTGCCGTCGGCAACACCGGGAGCGACGTTGGCGTAGCGGCGCACGCGTTCACAAATATCATCAACGTTAAAATCATGACAAGCGAAATCGGAAATTTCATTCTCTCATCCATTCAGTTTTGCACGGATTATACTCGCGCGCCCAGGTTTGCTCAAATCATGCGCGCGAACAAAACGACCTGACAGCCCGTTCTCTGTCAGGTCGTTGACAAGATGCACTCGAAAATCAATCGGCTTTTATTTCGCCAACTGCCACGTCGCCAGATTGTAACTGATGCCCAGACTCGTCGGCGAATTGACCTGGATGCGTTTGTTCACTGCGATCAAGGATTGATTCGTGTACAGAAACAGGTACGGTTGTTCCTCGGCAATGATTTGTTGAATCCGCGCGTATGATTTTTTGCGGTCGTCTTGCTTGCAACCGGGCACGGTCGCCGCCGTGTCGTACAGTTTATCCACTTCAGCGTTAGTGTAACCAATATAGTTTTGCGAGCCGCGGGTTTGCCACACACTCGCCAAGTCGGATGGATCGAAACTGCCCGACCAACCCAGGACGAACATTTCAAAATCGCGTTTGGTTGAGTCTTGCAAGCGACGCAGATACGCCGAAAATTCTTCCGCGACGACATCGACAGAAATGCCGACGGCTTTGAGATACTCCTGGGTCATCATCGCGATTTGCTCGCGTTGTTTGTTGCCGGTGTTGTAAAACAAGCGCACCTGGAATTTTTTGCCGTCCTTGTTGACCAGCACGCCATCCGCGCCCGGCGTCCAACCCGCTTCTTTCAAAAGTGCTTTGGCTTTGGCAACATCATAATTGAACTTGGGCACATCATCCGTGTACGCCCAGTTCGTCGCCGGTACATTCGAGTTTTGCACCTTGGCATAACCCAAGCGAATCTTGTCCACGTACTCTTGCTTGTTGACCGCGTACGCCATCGCCTGCCGCACCCGTTTGTCGCTGAGCAAGGGATTCGTTACATTGAACCCGATGAACGTCCACGATGCCAACGCCGGATAATACTCGAACGTCTGCGCGAACGATAATTGTTTGATCTGATCCCAGTCCGCCGGTTCGGGGCGGATGATGTCAATCTCTTGGTTTTTGAACAGGTCGAGCGCGGCGGCATTGTCTTTGACGATGCGATACGTGTAGCCGGGCAACATCGGCTCGCCGCGCAGATAATTCGAGTTGGCGGGCGCGAGGCGCAAACTGTCATCGCGTTGCCAATCGTAGAATTGCCACAAGCCGCTCGTCACCGTTGGCTTGTCGTTGAACGCATTTTGGTTAATGTCCACATCCTGGAATACATGCGTCGGAATCGGTCCCGGCAAATTGCTACTGCGAATTGCCGAACAATAACCCGGGCGCGCCAACGTATACTCGACCGTGAGATCATCAATCGCCTTGACCGATTTGAACGCATTCGTGAAAAACGACCGTGCCGGAAACTGGGTCTTGTCGTCCACCAACTTGTTCCAGGTAAACTCGATGTCTTTTGCTGTCAGCGGATTGCCATCGCTCCACTTGAGACCTTGTTTCAGCTTCCAGGTCAGCTTGCCGCCATCCGCCGACCACACCGGATTGTCTTCGTACAGATTGCCGCGCACATCGAGCGTTTCCGGGTCGGTGCGCGTCAAGGGCGCATAGAGCAAACTCTGATACGCGCTCGAAGTTGCGTCATTTGTGAGTAGCGGTTGCAAAGAAACCGCGTCGGCGAAAATCGCATCCACCACCGCACTGCCCCGGCGCGCAACTGGCGCGGTCGTCGGTTGCGGAACTAGAATTTTTTCGCCGGGCGCTTTGTTCGGCGCAACGGTGGGAGTGGCAAATACCGTCAACAAAATCAACAACGTAACGGCAACGACGAGTAACCGCTGTTTGTTCATGCCAACTTTTCTTTCACGCGAACGCTGACGAATCGCGGCGATACCGCGCGTGATAAAGCGCGCGACCTCGCTTGAAACACGG
>CAZPIR010000021.1:6735-17711 GCA_964586085.1 uncultured Anaerolineaceae bacterium
ACAAGTTGGCGCGCTTGGTCGCGTCCATTTCATACGACGCGCGTTTAATCACATCCTCAAATGTATCATTGCGCCAATTCAGCCCGCCGAGCGGCGTCGTGCGATCCCACAAATTCGCCGAGCCACCGACCGCGACGACATCGCGCATAAAATTATTGGCATCGGGATATTCCATACACCAACCCAACCGCCACATCTGCGGCGCGGTCTTGCTCTTGACGGCCTTGTTCAGCACGTCCCATTCCTGCGCGACAAGTTTCACTGTGACACCCAGGTTGTTCTTCCACATTTGCTGTGCGGCTTCAGCAATCTTTTGATTGCCGGGCGAGGTGTTGTATGCCAGCGTCAAATCCAATTTGTCTGCCGCAAGATTTTTTTCCTTGAGATACGCATCGAGGATTTGTTTGGCTTGCGCGGCATCGAACGTCAAACCGACATTCGTGCCGGCAGGTGGCGCGCCATTCAAACCCGGCAGGGTAAAGCCGGTCGCTGGCGTTTGTCCGCTCTTGACGACCCCTTCGACCAGACCTTTGCGGTCGAGCGCGAGCGACAAGGCGCGACGCACCCGCGCATCGTCCACACCTTTGGCGCGCGTGTTGAAACCAAAATAGTACGTGCATTGATTCGGCGCGGTCGCCAACAACTTGCCCAGGTTCGCATCGTTTTTCACGCGATCAAATTCCGCGCTGGGCACGCTCGCCGCTTCGAGTTCGCCATTCTCAAATTTCTTGAGCGCGTTCGCTTCGTCGAGAAAAGAAAAAATCACTTGCTCCAACGCGGGCGCGGGCGTCGTCGCATCGCCGAACCAAAACGAATTTTTGACGAGCGTCAAATTCGCGTTGCGCGTCCACGCCTTGATGACGAACGGACCGTACGTCTGCACGTTTGCCAGGTCGCTCCACTTGTCGCCGACGCGCGTCGTGCACGCATCGCCTTCGATCAACCAACGCGGTTGCGCGCTCGCCGCCGCGAGACCGAGCAGAACCGGCGCAAAGGCGATTGGCTCTTTCAATTTGATTTCGAGCGTCGTATCATCGAGTGCCTTGACACTGACCTTGGTCGCGTCCGTCACATCGCCGCTGAAATATGTATCGGCACCCAGAATTTGCGCGGACAGCATCGGCGCGAACGGTGACGAGGTTGCCGGTTTGAGTGTCCGCAAAATGCCATACTCGAAATCTTTGGCAACCACCACCCGATCTTTGGTCTGTTTATTTTTATCCGGGCAGGTTTGCACCTTGACGATCTTTTGTTGCGCCGCGTCGAACTTGACCCAGGGCACATCGCCGCGCAGTTTGAATGTGATCGTCTTGCCATCCGCCGAAGTTGTCCAGGTCGTCGCGATGCCGGGGCGCGCTTGATTCGTCACCTCGTCCAAACGCACGAGCGGCACGAACACTTCATCAATGATCGCGAGCGAGCTGGGATCGGACGCCATCGCCGGGTCGAGCGTGACCGCATCGCCGGCAAGATTCGCGCGCACCAGATTCGGGCGCGGCACGCGCGTCGGCGCAACGGTGGGCACCGGCGTAGCAATCACCGGCACAACTTGGACAGGCGACGCTATCGGGGACGGAACCGGCGTGGCGGTGCCGCCGCCGCACGCCACCAGCCCAAAAATCGCGAGACCGGCAATGAGGGGCAAAATTATTCGACGCATAACAATTCGACTCTCCTAAATTTGTCAGTAGGGCAAATTTATACCGCATCCCAAAAAAATTGTCCAATCCTTGAAAATGAAAAAAATAGACCTGTCAGGTTCGCTACGCGGAAACCCAACAGGTCTCGTAAACGCGCTAGAAATTTGCGCTAACGTTCGTCCGAATCATCCTTGCGCTGACGCTCCCGCGAAAACGAGACCGCGCCAATCAGCCCGACAACCAAGCCTAGCAAAGACGCCATGTACGCAAAAAAATTCAGTTCGAGGGTGGGTTCGACGAGATGGATGACCATCAGGAACGGCAGAGCGAAACCGATCACCAGAAACAGGAAACCGAACAGCATCATTTGGATTGGAGTGGGTCGGAACATGGACAACTTTCTAGCCCGTGATCGGCTTGACGCTCGCGAGCGTGGCTTGAGCGCGTTCGGGCGAATAGAGCCAGCACTGCGTGAAATGTTTCGGCAGTGGCTCGAATTCGGGCGGGACATCCACATCGCACACGCCTTTAATCATGCGCGCGCATCGCGGATGGAAACGACAACCCGGCGGCGGATTGATGAGACTCGGCGGTTCGCCGGGCGGAACTTCTTTCAAGGTCACAGCGTTCTTGGCATCGGGATCGGGGATCGCGGTAATCAATGCCTGAGTGTACGGATGAAGCGGCGCTTGCAGTAGATCGTTGACTGGCGCTTTTTCAATGATCTTGGCCGCGTACATTACAAAGATGCGTTCGGAAAAATAGCGCACCGTCGAAAGGTCGTGCGTGATGTAACTGACCGCGAGGTTGTGATTTTTTTGGAGCGCGCGCAACAGCATTAAAATTTCGACGCGCACCGACGCATCGAGCATCGAAACGGGTTCGTCGGCAACGATCAACTTGGGACGCAAAATCATCGAGCGCGCGACGACGACACGTTGTTGCTGACCGCCGCTCAACATGTGCGGATATTTCATCAAGAAATCTTCGATGGGCGTCATTTTCACTTCGTCCATCACATCGTTGATGCGCTTGGTGCGCTCGGCTTCGCTCTTGACACCGTTGATAATCAAAGGTTCTTCGAGAATCCGGTGCACGTTCATAAACGGTGGCAATGCGCCGTACGGGTCTTGTTGCACATAACCCACTTGCGAACGGTACCACTGCATTTCACTCGACGCCAAATCGGCAAGGCGACGACCCTCAAACACCACTTCGCCTTTGGTCGGGCGATGCAGACCCAGGATCGTTTTGGCGAGCGAACTTTTGCCGCAACCGCTTTCACCTACAAAGGCAACGGCTTCGCCGTGCGGCAATTCAAAATTCACGCCGTCCACCGCGCGCACGTAACCCGCGCGACCAAAACCCCATTTGCGTAACTCGAACCAGGTATGCAAATCGCGCACGGCGAGCAATGTTTCAGTTTTCTTTTCGGCTATGTTCTCAGGCATGGCTGATTTCTCCAGTTTATTCCGGGCGACCTAGGATTGGGTGTGCAACCAACATTTGACGCGGCGACCGTCGGCAAGTTCGGTGGTTGGCGGATCGTTGACGCATTTCTCGAAACACATCGGACACCGCGCGGAGAAACGGCAACCGGTGGGCAGGTTAACCAAACTCGGCGGACGACCTGGAATAAATTCCAACTGTTTGGTCTGACGCAGAGTTGGCACACTCGCCATCAATTTTTGCGAGTACGGATGGAGCGGCGCGGTAAAGAAATTCTGCGCGTCGCTGTACTCGACGATTTGCCCGGCGTACATGATGGCGACGTGCGTCGCGAGTTCACTCGACGTGGCAATGTCGTGCGTGATGAGAATGAACGAGGTTTCGGTTTCTTGGCGAATTTGCTTGAGCGTGTTCATAATGTTCGCCTGCGTCAACACATCAAGCGCCGAGGTCGGCTCGTCGAGCAAGACCACATCGGGACTCGTCACGAGCGACATCGCAATCGCCACGCGTTGGCGCATGCCACCGCTCAACTCGAACGCATAGCGGCTCATAAAATCTTCCGGCACGCCAACCTTGCGAAACACGTTGCGCGCCTGATTCATCGCTTCATGCTTGACGCCGTAATGTGCGATCATCGGCTCGGCAACTTGCTCGCCCACGCGAATGACCGGGTTGAGCGAGTTCATCGCCGCTTGCGGCACCATGGACATTTTGACCCAGCGAATATCTTTGCGGTACGTTTCATCGTCGAGCGCCATCAACTCGGTGTCGTTGAGCCAGACCTTGCCGGTGTACTTGTCCACGTTGCGCGGCAATAAACGCAAGATAGCGCGCGAGAGCGAGGTCTTGCCGCAACCCGATTCGCCCAGGATGACGAGCGCCTGATTGCGATCCAGGTTGAACGACACGCCGTCCACCGCTTGAACAACGCCCTTGCTCGCGCGAAAATGCAGTGTGAGGTCTTGAACTCGAAGTAGCGCGTTGCCCATCCTTAAATCTCCCGCAAACGAGGATTGAAAATGCGATCCAAAGCAAAACCAACGACGGCAAAACCGAGACCCGCGAGCATCAACAACACCGCCGGTTCGATGACCCAGTAATAGTATCCTTTGTAGAGCGCGCCGTTCGCGTACGCGTCGTTTAACACCTTGCCCCAGGTCGGCAAAACCGGGTCGCCAAGACCCAGGACGGCGAGCGACGCCTCCAGGAACACGAACGAAGGAATCAGCGTGACGAACGAAGGAATCAACACGGGCGCAATTTTCGGCATCATGTACTGAAACACAATGCGGAGATTGCTCGCGCCGTAGGCATGCGCGGCTTCGATGTAGGGCATCTCTTTCACTTGCAAGAACATCGAACGATAGACCTTGATCGAAAGATTAAAGATGCCCAGCAAAATCACAATGCCGAGGATGACCCAGATGTTGCGCGTGTAAAAAATACCGACCATGATCAGAATTGTCAGCGAGGGCAGGACGGTGTTGATTTCGGTCAAGCGTTGAATCGCCGCATCCCACCAACCGCCAAACCAGGTGCCTGCCGCGGCAATCGCAAATGTCGTGAGCGTGGAGCCGACCGCGGCGAGGAAACCGAACGCAAGCGCGATGGGCGTGCCCCACAACAGCGCCACTGAAATATCGCGGCGGCGATGATCGGTGCCGGCAACGCCGTGCGCCTGACCATACAACACCAAACGGGCATCCAGGTCGCTCCCCTTGTCGAACGTGAGGCCTTCGATAACGAGTTGGTACTTGCCCTTGAGGGGCTTGGGTTGCACGCCGGGTTTGAGCGTTGCCGGGTCAGCCAGCAAAGCCACTTCGGGTTTCACATCGTTGAGTTTGCGCGTAAGACGTTGATCAATCGAAACGGCGAACCGCTCCGCCGCGCCCACGCTCATATCGCCGAGTTGCACATCGCGTCCGTCCGGCGTTTTCCAGATCAAGGTCGCCTGCGGTTTGCGTTTATCGAACTTGGCTTCGAGGAACACATTGATCTCACTTGGGAAATCATCGAACGTGTACTCGAACGGCAAAATGAAATCGGCGGTCGCCATATCCGCTGACACCGTTTGCGATTTCTTTTGCACGGCGCGGTCCTTGGACGACACGACAATCGTCGTCGGCAAATTCGTGCCGGAGAAAAGTCCGAACCATTGCGGCACCGCGTTGCGCGGATAATCGCCCCAAATCTCTTCGCCGCCGCGCCATCGCCGAATCGCTTCGTCGTACGGAATCGTGATGATAGCATACAACGCCAACGTGATCAGCCCGCCGATGATGCACAACCCAAATACGGCAGAGCGATAACTGAGCAGTTCTTTGAGAAAAGCCGGCATCTTCATGCTTTGCGCTCCCCGCCCACTTTGACCCGCGGATCAAGGAGAGCGTAAACAATGTCGAGCAGGAACACCGTCGCGACCAACAGATACGCAATGATGACGACGTTGCCGACAATCACCGGCACATCGAAAATGGAAATCGCTTGGTACAACATGCGCCCCAAGCCGGGCCACGCGAACACAGTTTCGAGAATGATCGCGCCCTGCCAGAGGAAAATGAGCGTGAATGCAAATTGCGTGACGATGGGCGGCAAGGTCGGACGCAAAATATATTTTTGTTCAATGTCGCGCGAGGTCAAGCCCTTGGCTTTAGCCATTTCGACGTAATCCTCGCTCGAATAGATCAGGAAGAAGGTGCGCCAGTTGAAAATCGCAATAAAGACCGAGTGGAGGAACAACGCGCTGATCGGCAGGATCATGTGCTTGAGCAAACTCAACACATAGCCACCCAGGTCAGGCGGCGGCGGCGCATCCACCATGCCGCCAAAGGGAAGCACGTGCAAAACCGAGGCAAAGATGAGGATGAGGAAAATGCCAAAGAACCATGCCGGGATTGCCGAGGTCGGCGCGAGCGCAATGATGACGCGGTCCAACCAACTGCCGTACCGACGCGAGAGAAACAGCGCGCCAAAAATCGCGATGAAAAACAGTGAGAGGTTTGACGTGGCAAGGAGAAGCAAGGTCGCCGGCATTCGCTCGACGAGAATCAAGCGCACCTGGCGCGAGCCGCTATCGCTGGAAATGTGTTCGGCGCGACCCAGGTTGAGCGTGAGCGCGTCGGTCAAATAGTTGATACTGCGAATCGGGAAAGGAATGTCCATGCCCAGGCGATTCGTTTCGATCAACACGGCTTCATCAATTTTTTGGCGCAGTTCGCTGGGTGGCATGGCGCGATTCGTCGGATCCAGCGCCATGCCCGCGCCGATCTGCTCGCGAATTTGCGAGAGCCGGATTTGATCGAGATAACCGCCCATGTTCGCGATGAGCACGGTGAGATACACGCCGATCACCGCCGTCGTGAACAAGGCAATACTACGATAGAGCACGTACTTTAAAATGCGCGTAAGCGTATCGGGAAGCCGAATGCCCGCGCGTGGTTTGGCGACCGTTCCGCCAGTCAACGCCTCGGATGCCATTATACGATCTCCTTTCCTGCCAAATCAGCTAATTCGTTTTTACGGAGAATTCGAAACTAGAATCAAGGTAAGCGAATTTTGAAAACCCATTGAGCAAGACCTGACAGGTTTTGCAACCTGTCAGGTCTTGGGACAACTTATTTGAGCGTGACGAACTGGGCAGACTCGGAAGCAGGGATCGCGACCGACTTGGAAACAGCAATCACTTCCAAGCGGTTGGAACCCGCCGCGAGCTTGCCGGTTTGATCGGCCGTGAGCGCAACGGTCCACTCACCGTCTTTGACGGATTTGGCTTCACCGCTCAGCGCCAACGCGCCATTCGCATCCACCAACACCCATTTCACAAAGTCAATGTCTTTGACGGCATAGGGTTGATTCTTGAATGTCACTTTGGCGGAGAATTCGGCGGCTTGACCAACGGTCACGCGCGATGGACCGGAAACGGCGACGACCGGCAACATCGGTTCGGCAAAGCGATTCCACTTGTCCGCATTGTCCGCAAAATCGGCGAACTTGCGAAGCGTCATCTGCTTTTCGGTCGGGCGAACTTGGTGCAGATAGAACGGACCATTGCCGACCCAGAAGTGTCCGCGATCCTTGTAGAACGCGCCGAGGTTCTTGTAACGTGCGGCAATTTCGTCCTTGGTCACGTACTGGCTCAACACTTTTTCGTACGGCAGAATGCCTTTGCTCGTGGATTCGGTGAGATATTTTTCGAGCAGTTTGAGCGACGGGCCGGCGATATAGTTCATCCACTCAACTTTCAACTTGGTGGATTTCGCGGACGAGAACGCGGCTTCCTTGGCGGCTTCGGCTTGCAGACCAAGCGCGAGCGTATGCCATGGCGCAGTGCCCTGGAAGTACACGGGGAAGAACGTGCCATAGTTGCCGGCGACAATCGCTTCGGCATCCAGCAACACAAAGTCGCTGTAGATTTCGACGACGAGCGGATCCTTGCTCGCGATCTTGGCGCCCTTGAATGTGCTCATGAACGTCTTGAAAGCGGACACGTTCGCTTCGTCGTACACCGGGCTTTTTTCCTTGGCGCGATCAAAGCCCATGATAAAGCTCATCACAAAGTCGCCGAGCGAGAGCGTCGAACCATCATGCCATTTAGTCTTGAACGTGTCCTTGTTAAAGTTGATGACCGTCTTGACCTTGGCAGTAGCCGTCGTGGTGAAACGTTCGCCCACGGTAATGAATTGTTGTTTTTCCGCATCCCAGTCCGACCAAGCATCCTTGGGCACTTCGATGGACGCGGCAGTCTTGAGCGTCACCCAGTCGAGCGTCTTGCCGACCGGCACGCCTTGTTGAACGGTGAGTTCGGCAGTGTCAACCAATTGCGGCCAATAGAGACCGGTGTACGGATCGGGCAGAACGCCGACATTGCGCGTGGCACGAATAATCATCGTGTCATAGATAAAGTTGGTGCCGGCAATGTTGTTCCAGGGTTGGGTCAACATGCTCGGCGAACCGAACTTGACTTGACCGCCGGCTTTGCCGCCGAGTTGAATCGTATAGGGCCACAACGACGAACCAGTGATACCACCCGCCAAGTCGTTCGCGACCTTGAGGTCACTGCGACGCGCGGTCACGCTGAGGCGGTTGACCAACCATACACGCGTGGATTCTTTCAACGACAGAGGCAACGCTTGCGCGATCAACTGTTGACGTTCGGCCACATCCTTGAAATTGCCGCGTCCCAGTTTTTCGGAAACGGTGTCAAAATCTTTCGCGGGTTTGTACGCTTGCCACAACGAATCGGTGCGACCGCGCGAGGTGTAATAGAAATCAAAGTTCGCGGCGAGGTCGCGGTTGATGACGGTCGAGATCCAACCGCCGGTGTAAATGCTCATCTTGCCATCAGCGGGATCCGCCGAGAGCCACAGGGGCGACGATTCAGCGGCGGTCTTGTACTGGCGATCCACGGTAAAGCCAATGTCTTCCAATTGCTTACCGACGTAATCGCCAATCGCGCGGCGTTCGTCTTCGGTGCGAATGATGATGATGATCGTAACCGGCTTGCCCTGATAATTCCATTTGCCACCGGTCACTTCGGCGCCGAGCTTTTTCATTTCGGCGTCAATGATTTCTTTCGCTTTCTTGACATCGTACGTGTACTTGATTTCGAGACCCTTGGCAATGTCGGCAACCTTGGCGTAATCCGGGAACACCGGGTTGAAGGTCGAGAACATGGGGATCGCGAGACCGCCGTAAATTTCTTTGGCGATGTAATTGCGATCAACCAATTGGTTCATCGCTTCGCGAATCGCGGGGACCGAGAAGGGATTGAGACGACCGTCTTTGAAGGTGGGACCGTACGGGTTGAACGTCAATTCGGACGTGGAACCGTAGGAGGCGTCACCCGCGGCAGTCTTGGAATCTTTTAACTTGGCATAGAGTTTCGGATCGGAAAGCGCAAACCCGAACAAATTCATATCGCCCGATTCCACCATGCTCACGGCTTTGGCATTGTCGGGTTCTTCAAAGAACACGATTTCATCCACCCACGCGCCTTTGACGGCGGGAGCGGCGGTCGGAGCCGGTGGTTTGGTCGGCTCGGGAGCTTTGGTTGCCGGAACGGCAGTCGCCGCCGGGGCGCTCGTCGCCACCGGAGCCTTGGTCGGTTCCGGGGCTTTGGTCGGCGCAGGCGCGCTCGTGGGAGCAGGCGCCTTGGTCGGTTCAGGCGTCGGTGAACTGCACGCGGCTAAAACCGCGAGCACCAGCACGAGCGCCAAAATCAAACTTGTCTTTCGCATTTTTTCTCCTCCTGAAATTTGGCAATCACACGTAGTTTGCTACCATGAAAAAATCTAGCTTTACCTTCCGCTCGCACGGCGCAGCATGCGCACGCGAGACGGTGCTTCATTGCAAGCGGTTCAGCATTCTAATCTGAGCAACCACCTCCTTCCATTTGCAAAAAAATTTAACGGGATGTTTTGTGCAAAACATCCTGTGCTCAGTCTAGTCTGATTATACCCGGCTTGAAAACGACTGTCAAAGAACACGATGGGAGTTGGGTACTGGAGGGCACAATGTGGGGACGAATATAATTTGCAAACGCATTTTTGGCAAATCTCGTCCAGGCGTTTTGCGGTGGCGCGCACGGAAAAACGGTTGACCGCTCCACTTGACCGGTGTTTTCGGATTGCCTATAATGAGAGCGCGCGTAAATGCTCAGACGCGCCACTCTAACCGTTTCCGCAAACGATCAACCGCTTGCAACAAATTCATCCAAGGCAGGTTGTTATGAACATGGACCGACGACTAGCAGAACGAATGCCTGTCAATTTCTCGGTGCGTTACAATTACGAGTCACCCAGTCTCACCACTCCCCAGACACATGTCCTCAATCTCAGTCTGGTCGGTGCACGGATGGAATGTTATGCGTGGTTGATTCAAGGCGCGTCCGTTGCGTTTCACATGATTACCCCGGAACACCACGTGGTTGACGCGCGCGGGCGCGTCGTTTACATCGAACCACGCGAACAACCGCCGTACCATGTCGGCGTGCAATTTACATCGCTCAATCCGGCGGACCGCACCATTTTAGAAAATGAACTGGGTCGCCTCCACACGTCTTGATGCGAGGTCATGATGGCACAATCGGAACGTCGCGTTAAAACCAACCTGCTCACCGCGTATCGTTGTCTGGAAAAAGGCACCGTGACCGCTACGGGTTTCTGGCGCACGCTGAATCTCAGCAGTACCGGCGCGCTTCTCGAATCACCCGACCCTTTGCAAGAGGGGCAAGCGCTTGAACTTGAATTTTTGCTCAACGATGATCAACGCGTGACGATACAAGCGCATGTCACCGGCGTCAAACGCGTCAAAGCCTTTTACAACGCCGATGTTGCGTTCGATGAACTCGACGCCCAGACCCAACGGTTGATTGATCTGCAAACCGGCATCAAACCTCGTTCTCCCGCATCGAAACCCAAAACCCAAACCAAGCCCAAACCCAAAAAGAAATAACCCATTTGCCCATGGCTCACGAATGGCCGCTCTATTTTCGCGACAACCTGATCCTGGGTGAACCGGATCAACCGGTCGCGGTATGTTGTCTTTGGATGAAACAGGCGCGGGTGAGTGATTCACTCGCGCCGAATTCGTACAGCGTGCTCGGAAATCTGTACTCCAAGGACGGCATCAATTATTTATTGCGCAATATTCTGGCGCGTCCGACCGTGCGCGCACTTGCCGTATGCGGTCCCGACCTGACTCACAGCGGCACGAGTTTGTTCGCGTTGTGGAACAAGGGCGTGGATGCGGAGCATCGCATCGTCGGCGATGGTGCGCAGATTGATCGTGAGATTCCGGTCGAGGTCATCAACGAATTGCGCGCGCAGATCACGCTCCACGATTTGCGCGGCATCACCGACCTGACCCAAGTTCGTGACCGTGTGC
>CAZPIR010000022.1:0-5377 GCA_964586085.1 uncultured Anaerolineaceae bacterium
TCCAGTCATTGACAACACGCGTTGGCTCATCGAACAATTTCGCTTGAGCATGTCTTCGAACGAGGTGCTCGAACAACGCGAAGCTATTTACGAAGAGTTGATTGCCAATCCGGCGAACCTCACGCCGATGACCGGCGTGCATGAGGTGATCGGCAAATTGCGCGAACGTGGCTTGCCGCTCGCGGTTGCGTCCGGCTCGCCGCGCAACCAGGTCGAAATTGTTTTGCGCGGATTGGGCGTGGCGTCCCATTTTCGTGTGGTCGTCGCCAGCACGGATGTGCCGCGTTCCAAACCCGCGCCCGACGTGTACTTGCGTGCGGCGGAATCCATCGGCATCGCGCCCGCGCAGTGCGTCGCGCTCGAAGACAGCGCGACCGGCGTGACGGCGGCGAAATCGGCGGGCATGCGCGCGATTGCCGTGCCGAACGCGTACACCGCGCATCAGGATTTATCGCATGCGGATGCACGCGTGGCGAATCTGCATCAAGCGTTTGAGTTGCTCTAGCGTCGGTCGGCGGTCATCCGTCGTCCGTCTTCATGTAACCTTTTCGTTACACTCTCGTATGTGAGAGTGAGGTAAACGTTGGAAGACACAGTGCTCGTTCAGCACGCACAGCGCGGCGACCAAGCGGCATTCGCACAATTGGTCGAACTGTATCAGACGCCGGTCTACAACTTGGCGTATCGCATGTTGGGCAATCCAAACGATGCGGAAGATGCGGCGCAGGAAACATTCTTGCGCGCGTACACGCAATTAAAGAGTTTTCGTCTCGACCAAAAATTCGCGACGTGGCTTCTTTCGATTGACGCGCACTATTGCATTGACCGCTTGCGGCGGCGACGCAAATTCCAGTGGCTCTCGCTCGACGACGAGGTGCTGGGAGATGTTTTGCCAAGCGACGCGCCGACGCCGGATGACGAACTCTTTCGTCACGAGGACGAACGCGCGGTCGCGGACTTGCTCGAACACCTTGCGCCCGCGAGTCGGGTTGCCGTGATTCTGCGCTACTGGCACGACCAGTCCATCGAAGAGATTGCGCGGACGACCGGCGATTCGGTCAGTGCGGTCAAGGTCAAATTGCATCGCGCGCGTCACGCGCTGGCGAATGCCTGGACGAACACACTCCAATCCACCAACGCGCCCATGCTCCGCGCGGCAGGAGGTCAACGATGATGACTCCCCCAAAATCCATGTTCACACCCGCGCCCGGTTTTACAACGCGCGTCCTGTCGCGCATCGAAACGTACGAACGCGCGCGCGCGCGACGCCGTGCCTTGATCGGCGCCATCGTGCTCGTCGTCGCCGCGATGCTCTTGATCGCGTTCGTCGCGTTCTCGCTTGCGACCTGGCTGTTTGCGTTTGCCGAACAACCCAGCATCGTCGCCACGCTGGTCACGATGCTGGTCGGCATGTTCGACCGCGCGCGGATTGTGTTCGATGCATTCTGGGTTGCCGGAGTAACGATTGGGCGTCAGGTGGATCAAGCGCTCTGGGTCGCGTACGCCGTACTCGCGTTGGCGTTGACGATGTTGTGGACTCGGGTTGTGGTCGGTCTTCCGCGTTTCGCCTCCATCACAGTTCGGGAGGATTAACGATGAAACGCATTTTGATTTTCGTGTTGGCGATTTTGCTCGTGGCATTCGCGGCAACGCCGGCGTTCGCGCAGGATGGTCGCGCGGGTGATCGCGTGTGCACGGGCGGCTCGCTTGTGATTAAATCGGATGAAGTGGTGAACAGTGTTTTGCTGTTCGGTTGCGGTGCGCGCATCGAAAGTGGCGCGCAAATCCGGCGCGATATTGTTTCGTCCGGCGGCGATGTCGTCATCGAAGAAAAAGCGATTGTGCAAGGCGATGTCGTGCTGTTTGGCGGCAACCTGACCGTTGCCGGCGAAATCCGTGAAGATGTGGCGACGTTTGGCGGCAACATCACGCTCGAATCCACGGCAGTTGTCGGCGGCGATCTCGCGCCGATTGGCGGCAACCTGGATCGTAAAGAGGGCGCGGTCGTGCGCGGCAAAGTGTCGCGCGGGACTTCGGGCATCACGCCGCCGCGTGCGCCAACGGCACCCCTTTCGCCGACGCCGTTTAGTTCTGGCTGGTTTGGTGGTGTCTTTGGCGGAATCTTTAACCTGGTGCGAATCGTGCTTGGCATCGTTGCGCTCGCCGCGCTCGGCGCGTTGACGATTGCCTTCTGGCCCACGCAAACGAAACAGATTGCCGAGGTCGCGCAAGGTTCGGCTCTGCCGAGTCTGGGTGTCGGGTGTTTGACCTGGATCGCCGCGCCGACCTTGATCGTTCTGCTTGTCATTACGATTTGCGGCATTCCGTTCGGCGCGTTCGTTGGACTCGCGCTCGCGGTGGCGATGTTGGTCGGCTGGATTGCGCTGGGACGTTTGGCGGGCGAAAAAATCCTGGATGCGCTTCACGCGCGCCAAGCGAGTAACGCCGTGATCGCCGGCGTCGTCGGTGTGCTTGTGCTCGCATTGATTAGTGCCGCGCCGATCCTGGGTTGGCTGATCGGCATGGTCGTCTCGACGATGGGGCTGGGTGCAGTTGTGCTCACGCGATTCGGTACGCGCGCGTATCCCGCGCCCGGACCAGCAACGGCGATGCCGGTGCCAGCGATTCCGCCAGCGCCAGCAACGCCGCCAACTTCTGAAACGTCGGACACAAACAAGGTCGAAGCGTAAAAAAAAGAGAGGCGATGCAAATCTGCATCGCCTCTTGATTTTATGCGCTGACTGGCGCTTCGTCCTTGTCTTTGTGAATTTCGATGCGCCGACGTTGCGCGGGTAGTAACCCTTCGGGTCGCACAAGCATCATCACGATGAGCACGAGACCGAACACAAGCCGTTGATATTTCGCCGGCTCGAACTGGCTCGGCAGTTGCGCGAGCGGATAGTTGACGATGGGCACGATGTAACCGGCTTGGCGAATGGCATTTAACGCGAGTGAGATGGTTGGCAGGATTTGCAGGTTGAGCACAGTCAACGCCGTTGCGCCGAGCACGACGCCGGGAATGCTGCCCATGCCGCCGACGATGACCATCGAAAGCACGCCGATGGATTCGAGGAACGTGAACGATTCGGGATTGATGAACACTTGCTTCGCCGCGAACAACATGCCCATCGCGCCGGCGAACGAGGCACCCGTCGCGAATGCGGCGAGCTTGGTCGTCACAATTGGAATGCCCATCGAGATGGCGGCGTCTTCATCTTCGCGCACGGCTTCCCACGCGCGCCCGATGCGCGAGTCGCTCACGCGACGCGACACGAAAATTACCAACCCGATGACAAGCAGAACCAGGATGTAAAAGTAAATCGGATACAACTGCGCGGCGTTCGCGTTTTCCATCCAACTGCCAATACCGCCCAAAAGTTGATCGAGTCCGAGCGGCAAGCCCTTGGAAAAACCATTCAACGCGATGCCGGCGCCTTCGACCCAGGATTTGAAAAACAAAGGTGGGCGTTGAATCGGCGTGATGCCCTGCGGTCCGTTCGTCAGGTTGATTGGCTTGTCAAGATTGTTGGCGACGACACGCAACAATTCGCCAAAGCCAAGCGTGACAACGGCGAGGTAATCGCCGCGCACGCGGAGAACCGGCAAGCCGAGCATGATGCCGGTCATCGCCGCGAGAAAAATCGCGAGCGCAAAGAACGGAAAGAAAAATTCTTGCGCGAGCGGGAATTTCATCACTTCGACCGGAATGAATTTTTGCGCTTGCGGCGAACCAAAGATCGCCCACGTGTACGCGCCGACGAGATAGAATGCGACGTAACCCAGGTCAAGTAGACCGGCGAAACCGACGACAATGTTCAAGCCGAGCGCGAGCGCGGAGAAAATGCAAACCTGAGTGGCGACTTCAAGATAGAATTGATTCAAGCCGCCGAAAATTGGAATGAGCACGAACAAAACCAGGAAACCGATCAACGCCTTGTACCAATTTGGCAGTTTGAGATAGTAGATCAAAAAGACGGACCCGGCGAACATGATGAACGTCGCCTGTTGCGCCAGACCGTACGCCATCTGGCGCGGCGTCACGACGACGAGCCAGGATGTAAAAATGACGTAGGCGATCATGAACACGTAGCGAAACTTGGCGTTGGCGAACCAGGGTCTCAGGATGGACGAGATGGATTTCATCATGGCATCCTTCCTTATGCTTTCTCGCGTACGACTTGCCCGAGCAAGCCGGCGGGACGGAAAATCAAAATGATGATGAGGATGCTGAACGCGAGAATGTCTTTGTATTCCGCGCCGAACGCGCCGCTTGTAAAGAGCGAGAGATACGATGCGCCGTAGGCTTCCATAATACCCAGGACAATGCCGCCGAGCATCGCGCCGCTAATGTTGCCAATGCCGCCGAGCACCGCGGCGGTGAAGGCTTTCAACCCGGGAATAAAACCGGTGAATGGGTTGATTGTGTTGTACTGCAAGCCGAACAAGACGCCCGCCGCGCCGCCCATCGCGCCGCCGATGAAAAAGGTGAGCACGATGATTTGGTTGACGTCAATCCCCATCAAGCTGGCGGTGGCACGGTCTTGCGCGACCGCGCGAATCGCGGTGCCGATTTTCGTCGCGTTCACAAAATAGTTGAGGATGACGAGCATCAAAATCGCGCCGAGAATGACGACGAGCGATTTGACCGAGAAATCCATCGTGGGCGAAAGGGTAACGCGCTGTTCGAAAAATTTAATCGAAGGGTAGGTCAGATAAAATTCGTTGCGCCAAATTCCTTCGATGAAACGTACGGCATCTTGCAAAAAGAGTGACACGCCAATTGCGGAGATGAGCGGCACGAGCCGCGGCGCGCCGCGCAAAGGACGGTACGCGATGCGCTCCACGGTGACGGCAAGACCGCCGCTACCCAACATGCCGAACAGGACGACAAGGACAAGCAACAAAAGTGGATGGATCGCGCCCAGCCAGCCCGCCGAGTTGAGAATCAACAGCGCTTCGGCGCCGAGGAACGCGCCGACCATAAAAATTTCCGAGTGCGCGAAATTGATAAACTCGAGCACGCCGTACACCATCGTGTAACCGAGCGCGATCATCGCGTACACGAAACCGGCCGAGATGCCATCGAGTGCGACCTGGGGCAGAATCAACCACACGCGTTCGAACAAATTGAAATCAGTGCGAATGTCGCGAAAGATGAAACCCAGGACTAGAACCAGCGTAGAAAGAATTGCCACGGCACCGACGACATACAAGAGCAGTTGCGCGATGGGCAACACGAGAAATTTATAGACTTTGGAATCTTTAAATCCCGTCAACGTAGTCCTCCAACGTACAGGGTAGGGAAGGGAGCCGATGCTCCCTTCCCTGTGTCGTGCAACTTATTTCTTTTCCGGGGGCGCAATTTCGAGCGTCTTGG
>CAZPIR010000022.1:5387-9052 GCA_964586085.1 uncultured Anaerolineaceae bacterium
GCGATGGGATTCGCATCCCACTTGGCGGGATCACTCGAGGTCACTTTGACAAAGAAATACTTGGCAACGGTTGGGTCGCCCACTTTGTTAAAGGTGTACATGCCGGTGATGCCCTTGAAATCCTTGGTCGCGCGAACGGCGGCGGAAACCGCTTTGCGGGTCGGCTTGGCGTCTTTGGCGACGGCGGCAATGGCTTTCAACGCAATAGCGGTCGAATCGTACGCGTGCGCGGCGAAGGGTTGGGGTTCCTTGTTGAATTTCGCTTTGAAATCGGTGATGAATTGTTTCGCATCCGGGAACGCGGCGGCAGGCGCGGCAACGCTAGTATAGTACGTGTTCACAGCGGCGTCGCCAGCGAGCTTGGCGAAATCGGATGAGTCGAGACCATCGGGACCAAGCAAAATCGAATTGATGCCTTTGGCGCGGGCTTGCTTGATCATCGGACCAGCTTGCGGGTACAAACCACCAAAGTAGATCAGGTCAGGATTCGCGGCTTTGATCGGCGTCAAGATCGGATCAAAGTTCGCTTTTTCATCGGTGCCTTCGAAACCAACCACGTTCAAGCCCAATTTCTTGGCTTCGTCGCGGAAGAATTCGGCGACGCCTTGACCATAGGTCGTCTTGTCGTGCAGAACGTAAACCGATTTGACTTTCAATTCTTTCGCGGCAAATTCCGCGCCCGAAGGACCTTGCACGTCGTCACGACCGCAAACGCGGTTGACGCTGGGATAACCACGATCGGTCACGTTCGGGTTGGTGTTCGCGGGCGAAATCATCGCGAGGTCGGTGTCTTTGTACACTTCGGACGACGGAATCGCAACGCCGGAATTCAAGTGACCAATCACGACCATGATGTCGGGATCGGTGACGAGGTTCTTGGCATTCGCCACACCCACGTCGGGCTTGGCTTGATCGTCGAACGGAACGAACTCGACCTTGTAGCCGAGGTCCACGAGCGGCTTGCTCAATTGCTCAACCGCGAGTTGCGCGCCGAGCTTGATGCCTTCGCCGAGCGACGCTTGGTCGCCGGAGAGCGGGCTTTGCGATGCGATCTTGATCGTACCTTTGGATGCGCCAGAAGCGGCGGGCGCGGTGGTCGGCGCGGCGGCGGCGGGCGCTTTGGTCGGTGGGGCGGCAGTGGGTGCCGCGGTGGGCGCAGAACAAGCGGTCGCCACAATCGCGATCACCGCGACGAGCAAAACCGCAAACAAAATTTTGGCTTTCATTGAACTTCTCCTCCTTGAAATAAGAAACGGTCACATCTCAATTGGCTCGGCACTTGACCCAGCGTATTTGCGTCTGTTCACTTGGTTTGCCAGACCATTCTGGTGCGAGCACACAATTGCAAAATCACTTTCGTTAGCGCGTTTCACCTCCTTCAGTTTGCCGATCTCGGCTTCGAGTCAGGCGCAAGAATAAATCAGATGGATGTGCCACAAATTGTGGCAATTATAATTATCTTGAATTCCGTGTCAACGGGTCTTGTCGAGTACAACGAGAAATCACCAAGCGGGATGAGATTTCTCGTCGCAAACCATGCTTCTCGAAATGACACTTTACGGTGTGTTACGATTCGCCCAGGTACGCTTTACGCACTGTTTCGTCCTGACGCAATTTCGCCGCGTCATCTTTTAACACGATTTGTCCGGTCTCGATGACGTAACCGCGATGCGCGACCTGCAATGCTTTCGCCGCGTTCTGTTCGATGAGCAAAATGGTTGTGCCTTCGCTGTTCAACTTTTGAATCGTCTCAAAAATCGCTTCGACGAGCACGGGCGCGAGACCCATCGAAGGTTCGTCGAGCATCAACACGCGTGGGTGCGACATCATCGCGCGCCCCATCGCGAGCATTTGTTGCTCGCCGCCGGAGAGTGTGCCGCCGAGTTGGGTGCGGCGTTCGGCGAGGCGCGGGAACAAACTGTAAATCGAATCCAGGTCGCGCGCAATTGCCGGTTCGTCCTTGCGTGTGTACGCGCCCATCATCAAATTTTCTTGCACGGTCAAACGCGAAAACACCTTGCGACCTTCCGGCGATTGACCAATCCCTTTGGTCACGATGACGTGTGCGGGCAGTCCATCAATCCGTTCGCCTTCGAGCCAAATTTCGCCTTGCTTGGGATGGAGCAAACCGGAAATGGTTCTCAGCGTCGTCGTTTTGCCGGCGCCGTTCGCGCCAATCAAGGTAACGATTTCGCCTTTTTCGACGGTGAGACTCACGCCCTTGAGCGCGTGAATGTGTCCATAGTACGTGTGAATATCTTTGACTTCAAGCATTGCCATATCGCATCAGTCTCCCGTCGCAATCTCGCCGTACTCTTTGCCTAGATATGCCTCGCGCACGCGCGCATTCTTTTGCACCTGACCGGGTGTGCCCTCGGCAATTTTTTCGCCAAAGTCGAGCACGGTGACGTAATCGGAAATCGTCATCACCACTTTCATATGATGCTCGATTAACAGAATCGTCAATTTCAATTCATCGCGCAGGCGGCGAATGAAACCAACCATCTCGGCATTTTCTTGCGGGTTCATCCCGGCAGTCGGCTCGTCGAGCAAAAGCAATTTTGGTTCGGTTGCGAGCGCGCGCGCAATTTCGAGTCGGCGTTGCGAACCGTACGCGAGATTTTTGGCGAGTTCGTTTTCCAAACCCTTCAAGCCGACAAACTCGATGAGTTCGTGCGCGCGTTTGACGACGCGGCGTTCTTCGGCGACGGCGGGCGCGAGACGCAAGATTGCGCCGAACACGTTGGTCTTGGTGCGCGCGTGTTGCCCAACCATCACATTTTCGAGCGCGGTCATGTTGCCGAACAAGCGAATGTTTTGGAATGTGCGTCCGATGCCGAGCGCAGTGATTTTATCCGAGCGTTGCCCGACGAGCGAGTGACCATCAAACGTAATGTGTCCTTCTTCGGGACGATAAAAGCCGGTGATGCAATTGAAAAACGTTGTCTTGCCTGCGCCGTTCGGACCGATGAGGCTGGCGATGGCGCCTTGCTCGATTGAAAAATCTACGCGGTCAACGGCAGTCAGACCGCCAAAGCGTTTAGTGACCTTGCTTGCGTTGAGTAATGCCATGCTTACTCCAATTAAAATTATTTCGGAATATGATATTTGCGTTCGATGTAACGCACGACGAGCGACAGACCCAGGGTCATGACCAGATAGAGCAGTGCGGCAATCGTCCAGTGTTCGAGCGGGCGGAACGTGACCGCGCTCCGTTGACGCGTCCACAGCGTCAGTTCCTTGACGCTAATCGCCGAGACGAGCGACGAATCTTTGAGCATCGAAATTAAATCGTTGCCGAGTGGCGGCAGAATCACGCGCAAGGCTTGCGGTAAAATGACCAGGCGCATCGCTTGCAAGTACGACATGCCCAGCGCGCGCGCCGCTTCCACTTGTCCGCGTGAGATGGATTGGATGCCGGCGCGGTACACTTCGGCGAGATAAGCGCCGTACCCGATGCCCAAGGCAACAATGCCTTGAATCACCTCGTCGCGAAAAATTGGTTTGAGCGGGTCAGGACTAAGCTCGGAAAAAAATGGCGCGATGACGTAGAAAAAATACAGAATCTGAACCAGTAATGGAATGCCGCGCACGATTTCGATATACAATGTGGCGATGGTGTTGAGGACGGGGTTGTGTGAAACCCGCATCAAGCCGACGATCAA
>CAZPIR010000022.1:9062-17639 GCA_964586085.1 uncultured Anaerolineaceae bacterium
AGGAGCGCTAGGAGAAAGGCGAACAGGGTGACGGTTAGCGTTAAATAAATGCCACTGCCCAAAATCATCAAGATCGAAATGTAATCTTGGTTGGTGGCGATGGCAAAGACCGAGATCGCGCCAAAGATGGCGAGGATGATAATCCACCACGGCAGTTGGGACATGCCGGGGATGGGTAACATGCGTCCATTGGTGGACGCGGCGGGCACATTTGTTTTGGACGAAGAGTCAGGTTCAGACATTGGGCATTCGTCAATCACCGCCTAAAGGCGGCAGTGCGTTTCATCGCATTGGGATTTGCGAACACATCAACGTGTCGCATGTGTCCTGGCAAGCGTGACGAGCCACGCTCAAAAAACACAACGGCTTGCCGGTTTGCCATGCAAACCGGCAAGCCGCAGAAAATCAACTACTTGCCCAATTTGTCGCTGAGCAATTTGCCGGTGCAATCGGGTTTGGGATCAATATCCTTCCACCATTTTTCGCACAGCTTGCTCCACGTGCCATCTTTGTACGCGGCTTTGAGTCCCGCATCGAACGCATTCTTGAGTTCAGCGTCGCCTTTGCGGAAAACCATGCCGAGAAATTCGTTGCCGAATTGTTTGCCACTCAATTTGATCTTGCCCTTGTTTTGCGTGACGAGATCAGAGGCGGCGAACGTGTCAATGATCACGGCGTCGGCTTGCTTGTTGATGAGTGCGTTGACCGCGGCGGGGAAATCCTGAAATTCCTTGACTTGCTTGTTCGCGTCGGCGACCAATTTTTTCGCGGTTACCGAGTTGGTCGTGCCGAGTTGGACGGCGACGATCAATTCCGGTTTTTTCAGGTCTTCGGGTTCTTTAAAGCGCGTCTCATCGCCGCGAACGAGCATGACTTCGGTGCTCGGCATGTACGGCAGAGAAAAGTCCACGGTCTTGGCGCGTTCATCGGTAATCGTCCAGCCCGACACGGACATGTCATACGATTTGTTGTTGACCGCGATCATCAAGCCGTCGAAATCGGCGGTGTTGAACGTGGCGGTGCAGTTGACCTTTTTGCAAATTTCGGCGACGAGTTCCACGTCAAAGCCGACGATTTTCTTGTCCTTGTCAACGGATTCGAACGGGGGGTAGGTGGTGTCGCTACCGACTTTGAGTGCGCGACCCTTGAGGTCGGGCATGCCGCTTGCCGCTGAACCCGAAGAACTGGGGGCGGTGGTCGGTGTGGCACAGGCGACAACCATTACAACGATAGACAACACAACGAGTACAAATAGTGCACGCTTCATTTCTGCTTCTCCTCAAAAAATGCGCAAGCCGGGAATAAGGATATGCAACCACGTTGGCGCAAGCGCGGTTGCAAATTTGGGCGCAAGTATATCCGAGATGGGAATGTGTGTCAAATTAGATGAGAGAATTTTAACTTGTCAAGCCAAAAACAAAATGATATAGTGCGCCCACATTGGAGAGGGTATGCTAAACACAGATAGTGCGCGTTCCACTTTTTCACAGTATCGTTCGCTCATCGCCGCCACGTTGGGACACTTTAGCGTGGACATGTACTCGGGTATGTTGCCGATGATTCTTGTCGTGCTCACCGACACGCTCAAGCTGAACTATTTTCAAATCGGTTTTATTTCGACGGTCTACAGTCTTGCCGGCTCGTTGAGTCAACCATTCTTTGGCTGGTTTGGCGATCAGCGCGGCAATCGCTCGATGGCGGTCCTGGGTGTGGCGGGCATCGCTGTCACGGTTGGCGTGATGCGGTTCGTGGATAATTATTTTATCTTGCTGGTGCTTTCGATTATTGCGGGCTTGGGTTCCGGCGCGTTTCATCCGCAAGGTGCAACGCTCGCCGCCGATGTGCCGCCAAAACAACGTGGCGTTGCCGCTTCGATTTTCATGTTCGGCGGCAATGGCGGTTATTCGACCGGACCCATTCTTGGCACCGCGCTGTTTGCCTTGACCGGTGTGTTCATGCCCGAAACATTTGCCGCGCTTGGTTTCCTGCAAGCCGCGCTGATTTTTTGGTTGCTTGCTGAAAAACAACGCCAATTTCACGCGGCAGATCAAACCAAGAAAACTGTCGCCGCCGCGAGCGTAATGGCTCCGGTCGCCGTGATTATCACATTGACGCTCGTGATCTTTTTTCGTTCGTGGACGAGCGCGGCTGTTTCGACGTATGTGCCGCAGGTGTTCAAGTCGTTTGGCTATTCCAACGACGAATCGGGGCGCGTGTTGTTCGGTGTGCTGTTCCCACTCGCGGTTGGTGGCTTGATTGGTGGCACGCTTTCGGATCGCATTGGTCGCCGCGTGGTGCTTATCGGCTCGACGATTTTGAGCGGACCGGCATTGTGGGGAATGATGCACGCGGATGGCCTGATGGTGTACGTGTGGGGCGCGCTTCTCGGCGTGGCGATTGGCGCATCGTTCCCGGTGACGCTGGTGATGGCGCAGTCACTCATTCCGCGTGGACTCGGATTAATGTCCGGCATCGTCTTGGGATTCACGTTTGTTGCCGGGGCGATTGGCACAGCGGTCAGTGGTTTTGCCGCCGACCAAATTGGTTTACTGCCGACAATGTACTTGAACGCGACATTGCCGGTCATCGCCGGTTTGCTCGCGTTCTTTTTGCCCAAGGACGAACCAACGCATAAAGCGCGCGCGTAAAAAAACCTTGAGGTTCACCGACGAGTGTGATATAATCTAATCAGTTCGGCTTGATTCCAGTACGACCCAGTGCGCCAGAAAGGCAATGTGTGCGATGGCTGTGGTTGGAACGCAAGTGCAATCAAATCGTAAATTACAAACACCTGTCCCTCGCGCGCATGTGCGCGTTGAGGTGGCAGGTGTTTTTGTTGGCGTGAACAATGTTTGACTTTGCCATAGAATAAGAATTCCATGCTCTCCAAAAACCAACAATTCCTTGTTACCGCGCCGCTCCCGACGATTGCGGTCACGCATTGGAACGTCGCGTACACCGGCGGGCATCACGTCACGATTCCGGTTGGCACAGTCCTCACCGTCATTGATGACCCTGTTCCGTCCGCGCCCGGTGTCGGTTGTCTACCGGACAAATATGCTATGCTCGAATCACTCTTGATTCCCATTGAAGACCGCACGGCTCCGGCGTATGCTGGGTACAGTCTCAGTGTGCTCATTGCCGATTTGTTGGCGCATTGCAAAGAAATTGAATCGGCGAAATAAAAAAAGACCTTCCAGGTCGCTTGCGCGAACAACCTGGAAGGTCTCGCTAGAGTACATTTAACAGTAGCAAAACCAGGAACGCGAGTCCGAGCGCGATGACGAGCGTGATGCCAAACGCAATCGCGAGCACGAACGCGACGCCGGTCAAGCGACGCTTGAGGTGACTGATAATATATTGCGCGATCATCGTCGCAACGTATGCCGAAATTGTGCCGATGATGACACGCGCGCCAAGCCCGCCTTGATCGCTCGATGAATCGAACGAGGTCAGCACGTTCACGAGTGCGAGACGAACCGAAGGTACCAGGAACATGACTTCGACCACGAGCACAATGATCGCAATGACCAGCATGTAACCGCTCACGGTCCAGCGGCGCGGAGAGGGTTTGGTCGGCGCGTTCGCCAGCGTGAGTTGATCTTCTAAAACCGGATTCGCCGTTGTTTTCGTTTCCGGCACAACACTGGGACGCCGAATTTTAGAATCGGCTTGGTTCGCGCTATCGAGCGCCTTGTACATTTCGGTCGCGTTGAAAAACCGGTCGCTCTTGTCTTTGGCGAGTGCCTTGAGTACCACTTGCTCGACGGGTAATGTGACTTGAGGATTGAGTGTGCTTGGCGCGGGTGGCAGTGAAAAAATTTGGTGATAGACGACGACATCGTACGTGTCGCCCGTAAACGGCAACTTGCCGGTGAGCAATTCAAACAGGACGACGCCAAGCGCGTAAATGTCCGCGCGTTGATCGAGTGTTTCACCCTTGACCTGTTCGGGTGAAACATAGTACGGCGTGCCGAGCACCATCCCTTTGGACAAGTTCATATCGGCGTCGGTCGTCGTGACCGCGAGACCAAAATCCATCAAGTAGACATTGCCATCGTTGCCGAGCATGATGTTCGACGGTTTCACGTCGCGATGCAAAACACTTTTTTGATGCGCGTACGCGAGCGCGTCGGTGACCGGGCGCATAATCTGTAAAATCGCCGGCATCGCAATCGGTTTCTTGATGCGATTCAACGCCTCGCGCAGAGAAATGCCTTCGATGTAACGCATCACGAGGACGAGCGCGCCGTCAAACACTTCGATGTCGTACACCGGAATGATGTTGGGGTGATCGAGCTTGGCGACAATCTTGGCTTCGCGTTTGAAACGAGTGATGAAATCGGGATTAACCTGGAGGTCGGCGTTGAGGACTTTGAGCGCCACGTGCCGGTCGAGCGAGGGTTGGTACGCTTTGTAAACGGTAGCCATGCCGCCACGACCGAGTTGACTAACCACTCGGTACGGACCAATTCCGTGTTCTAGTTCTAGCGGCATGTTGACACCATCATCAAAAGCAAAAGCATGGAAAAATGTTGTGACCAGATCGTAAAATCATCGTCTATACGTGTGTGTTTTGATTATAACACTGTTAAGAAAAAAATGCCAAACCTTTCATTGTTTGAGAGCAGAGACCGAGTGTAGAGTCGAGCGAAACGCTTGACGGAATTTTTAATCATGGCAGAGTTTCAACTGGTTGTAACCGTGCCTCCCGGACAAACCCGCGTGTATCCGGTCGTCAAGGAACAATTGACGATTGGTCGCTCGGCGGCAAACGATGTCGTCGTGCGCGATCAAGGCGTCTCGCGTGTGCATGCGCGCGTCCATCGTGTTGACGCCGGGTTTGAAATTCAAGACCTGGGAAGCACGAACGGAACCTGGTTGATGGGCAAGGCGATTCAAACGGCGCCGCTCCGGGTTGGGCAAACCGTCATCATCGCCAATTCAATTTTGCGTTTGCGTGTTGCGCCGCCGCCGAGTGAAGAACCCAGCCCGCAAACCGTCAGCGAACTCGCGTCCATGATCGCCACGAGCACGCTCGAAGTGGAACTTGCCGACTTGTCTTTGCCGCGTCTCGTCGTCAACACGCCGGCGCAAACCTGGCAAGTGGTGTTGGGCGCCGAGGCGACGATGATCGGCAATCAACCTGACGCGCAAATTGCGATTGATGATATTCGCGTCGAAAAAGAACACGCGTGCATCTTGCGCGAGCGTGACAGTTTTGTGTTGTACGATCTGGCGAGTGCGAGTGGAACCTGGATTCACGGGCAACGCATCGAAAAACACGAACTGCGGCCGGGTGATTCGTTCCGCATCGGCAACGCGACGTGCATTTACAACGCCGCACTCGGCGAAGACACGCAGTTGCAATTGACCCAGCCCGTTGCGCGCAAACGCGGCACGCGCAGTCCGATCATTTTCATTCCGGGGTTTATGGGTTCCGAATTGTGGCGCGGGAGCGAGCGCATTTGGCCCAACGTGACCGCGATGATTACCAACCCAGAATGGTTTCGCATGCCCTCGACCGAACCGATTCAAGCGCGCCAGCTCGTTTCCGAAATTGTCATCCTGCCCAAGTTCATCAAGCTCGAACGCTATGCGATGCTCGGCGATTTTCTGTGCGAAGACCTGGGATACGAGCGCGGCAAAGACTTGCTCGAATTTCCGTGGGACTGGCGATTGGATTTGCGCGTTTCGGCGCGACGCTTGGGCGAGGAAATTGCACATTGGCGTGATCGCGTCAAGGAAGCGCGCGAGCCGATCACGATCATTTCGCACAGCATGGGCTGTCTCGTGGCGCGTTACTTTGTCGAAAAGTTGGGCGGACGTTCGGTCGTCAATCGCATGATGTTGATGGGCGGCACGCATGCAGGGATGCCGAAAACTCTGCAACCGTTTTCCGCATTCGGCAAGCAACCATTTTACTATGGCATCGCCGAGCCGTTCGAGCGTGCGATTGCGAGCTTGCCCTCGCTCTACACGATGCTCCCCACGTATCCCGCCGTGTTCGATTCGCAAGGCAACGCGATTGATTTGTATCGTGATGAAAGTTGGTGCCCCGAAGAGTACCGCGCGAATTTGCGGGACGCGCTCGCGTTTCGCGGTGAACTAGGCACGGCAAGTAGTGTGCCGAGCATTTCGATTTTTGGGTACGGCATCCAAACGCCGACACGCGCGATTCTCGAAGACCGTGAACCATCCGGAACCTGGAAACGCATTCGCTTTTCCGCCGAGACCAAGGGCGACAACACCGTGCCCGAATCGAGCGCGCGCTTGCCCAACACCGAGATTCATCCGGTGCATCAGCATCACGGCAATCTCTACGCCGACAACGATGTGCAAGCGCGCCTGAAATTGGAATTGATGCGATGAAAAATAGAGACACCTCATCGAAGCGTCTCTACATTTCACCCAACTCCATCTGCCACGTGCCCGATTCCTCAATCAAATTGTGCGCGCCTACGCCGACCAAGCGCAGGGCGCGTTTTTGATTCCAGTGCGTGCGCAATAATTGCCTCGCGCATTCCTGGATCGCGTCCGCATTCGCGGTGGGCACGCGCAACGTCGTTTGCCGCGTCAACGTCGTGAAATCGCCGTAACGCAATTTGATGATGACCGTACGCGCGAGATAACCCTCGTGTTGCAATTCGCGCGCGACACCCTCGCTCATTTCCAAAATCCATTTTTCGATTTGCGCCGCGTCACGAATGTCGCGCTCGAACGTGTTTTCCTGGCTCACCGATTTCGGTTTCCAGTCGGTCACGATGGGCGAATCATCGCGCCCATTTGCCGCGTCGTGCAAATACACGCCGACCTTGCCAAACACCGCGCGCAGTTCCGCGACCGGCACGCGCGCCAAATCGCCAATCGTTTGCACGCGCCAGCGTACAAGTTTCGCGCGCGTCGCTTGTCCCGCGCCCGGTAATTTTTCGATGGGGAGCGGCGCAAGATAATTCGCTTCGTCGCCATCTGGCACGACGATGAATCCGTGCGGCTTGACCCGGTTGCACGCGACCTTGGACACGAGTTTGTTGCTCGCCACCGCAACCGTGCAATCAAGTCCAATTTCATTTTTGATGCGTTGCTGAATTGCTAGCGCGACCTCGCCGGCATTTTGCTCCGCCGGAATTTCGACGTACGCCTCGTCAATCGAAACTTGCTCGACGAGTGGCGAGTGCTCGCGCAAAATTGCCATCACGCGTTGCGAGTATTCCGAGTACGTGCGGCGACGCGGCGGCACGACAATCGCTTGCGGGCACAGTTGTTTCGCGCGTGCGAGCGGCATGGCGCTGTGCACGCCGAACTTGCGCGCGGGATACGATGCCGTTGTCACCACACTGCGCGGACCATCGTACGCGACGACGAGCGGTTTATCTTTTAGTTCGGGGTTGAGTAACACTTCGACCGAGGCGAAAAAAGCATCCAGGTCGAGGTGCAAGATTTGGCGCATAATAAAAAGCTTCCACGAAGGACACCAGGGTCACGAAAAAAAATCGCGCCATTTGCCCGCTTCGTGGAAAAATAATTTCAAAAAAAACGATTCGCGATCAAACGAGTTTTTCCAAGCCCTTGCGATCCAGAATCACAATCTTGCCGCGTTCGAGTTCGATCAATCCTTTCGCTTCCATCTGTTTCAGCGAACGCCCAATCATCTCGCGCACGGTGCCGAGCCGCGATGCCATTTCCTGTTGCGGCAACGTCGGCTGTTGCCCCGTCGCCGTTTCGAGCAACAGTTTTGCCAGCCGCGCGGTCACGTGGCGCAGAGCCAGGTCTTCGACGAGCGCGACGAGGTGACGCACGCGCGCGCCCAGGTTGCGAATGACCGCAAACGCCACTTCGGGACGCCGCGTAATCAAATCCACCACGCTCGCACTCGGCACAACCCACAACATGCTCGCTTGCACGGCAGACACGTTCGCCGGATTCGTGCCGCCATCGAATACGGCGACCTCGTTGAACGATTCGCCCGGACTCATATAACGCAAAATTTGCTCGCGCCCCTCGTCCGAGATTTTATAAATTTTCACCAAGCCATCGCGCACGATGTACAAACCCTGACACGGTTCGCCTTCGAGAAAAATCATTTCGTCTTTCTCGAACGACCGCTCGATTAACGTGCGCGCGAGTCGCTCCAACTCGGCGCGGTCAAGCGCGCCAAAGTACGGCTGGCTTTTCAGCGCGTCGAGTGCGGCAGTGTTATCCATTGCTCCACCGCTTGCCAATGACCGGCAATCGCTTGAGAAGCGCGCGCGCCACCATCTTTGCCGCGCGTCCGGCGTACACACGTTCGTGCACCGTCTCGCGTAAAATCCATTGCTCGGTTCCGTCCGCGCGAAAACCATGCTCGACGCCGGCGGGCACGTACAAAATCGTGCCGGGAACGCCGCGCACTTCGCCGCCATCAATCAAAATTGTGCCCTCGCCTTCGAGCACGTCAAACACTTCGTCGGTGTGTTCGTGGCGATGATAACGCACAATCTGTCCGCGCGAGAAACAGAGCAAGCGTCCAAAAAATGCTTCGCCGTCAAAGAGATTGAGGTTGACGAGTTCCTGGTCTGAAAATTTTTGAATTTTGTG
>CAZPIR010000023.1:0-12497 GCA_964586085.1 uncultured Anaerolineaceae bacterium
GCGCCCCCATGTGACCCCGATGGACGTCAAGACCATCGCGCCGGACGTGTTGCGATTTTTTGGCACGCGCTATGTTGTGTGGCACTCGCCGCGCCAAGAACAAAATCGCGCCGCACTCGACGCCGCGCGCGCGTACATCGAAAACGTTTTGCCGGTGACGAAATTTTACGATGAGACGGACGAATCAGGACGGACGGTTGCATATCGTGTACAGGATGGATGGTCGGTAGACCAAACAACGATTGATACGCTTGACCCGCTAGCACGCTTGAATTTTGCCGAGGGCTGGGGCGCACTAGTTCCTGGTAAACCCATCTGGGCAATGCGGCGTGAAGCCAAAGCGTTTGTACATCGCGATGCACCAAACACCCCCTTGTTTTCGTTCAGCGCGTTCGCGCCCATCGGAAACACGCACGTCCAAATTGTGGTGAATGGACAGGTGCTGTGTTCGCAAGAGATTACATCTATGCCAAGTGTATATTCGTGTCGCGCGCTCGGCGCGACGAATCCGTGGCGCGATGGCATGAACGAAATTGTTTTTCAATTCGACAAGGTCGTGCCAACTATGTCTGTGCGCGCCGATGCGAATCTGTACAACATTGGCACGACGAATGTTCGAGCACCAGTTGAATTGGTGGTGCAAAGCGCGGGGAGCGAAGTTGGCGATTTCGCGCACATCTACATTAATGGTAAAGACGCGGCGAAAAATTTGCGCGGCTATAACGTTGTCGTTCTGGATGACTATGTTGTCGAAACAAGTAAGGTGTTTGATCCGTTCGCGTCGACCAATGAATCCGTAAAAATGGCGCAGTTTATCAAAGAAATTCCGGCTGGAAGAACTGTTATTGTTGCTGTGCGCGATGAAGCGTCGCGTAATTTGACTGAGGACGCGGTCAATGCATTGCGCTCGATTGGCGCGACCCAGGATTTGCGTGCCAAGTTCCGCTGGTCGCACGCCATCATCGGCGTGAAAGGTGCAAGTCCCGGCACGGCTCTCGAAAACGCGAATGAAATTATGCCCGCGCAACTTGTTGTCGGTGTTGGCGCAACCGAGCCGAATGTCGCGGCGGCAATCGAGTGGATAAAAATAGAAGCCAAATAAAAAATCCCGCTCTCACACGAGGGCGGGATTTTCGGTTTGTGCTTGCGCCAAAATTTCGTCAATCAATTCGAGGAGTGTCGTGTCGCGCAGTCCGGCGGATTTTTGCCGGAAAATTTTGATGCCGAGCGTATCGAGATGCTGTTGAATTTCACCGCGACTCTCAACCGTGAACACGCCCACGCGACATGGCTTGATCCAATCGGGCGGCGCGTCGGGATGAATCGTCGCATCTTTGCCCAGCAACCAGTACAATAATTTCAAACCCAGTTGCGCGTGAATCTTGTCAAACCCGGTCTGCTGATAATGCTTGCGCCATTCCGGGTCAATGCCCGGCGGTAGGCGAATGTCCACGATCACGCTGTCGTACTCTTTGACGCGCAGTTGATACAATGCCGAGGTCACATCCTCCGCAAGACTGAAATCGTACTTGCCGCTGAAAAAAAGCGGACCGACCAAATTGCGCAACTCGAAGCGCGCACTGTCCTCAATCCAAAGCACACTCGGTTTTTTCATCGTCGTCTCTCTGTCAATGCCGGTAAACAAAATGTCACCGTTGTGATAAACGGCTGGCTGAAATAATCGCGGTCGTCGGGGTGAATCCATCCTGGGTTTGCCGGACGACTCGCTACGTGCAACGAACCATGATTCGCTTCGGCGGTGCGTTTCGCATCAGTCAAGCCGATGCCGGTGCCGAGTCGTCCGCGATCTTTCGACCACTTGCCGCGATAGCCCAGTTGAAAAATCAAGCCGTTCTCAATTTCTTCTTGCGCGATGGGCACGCCCCAATTTTCAAACTCAATG
The DNA here is from genome assembly GCA_964586085.1 of uncultured Anaerolineaceae bacterium. Lineage (GTDB taxonomy): Bacteria > Chloroflexota > Anaerolineae > UBA4142 > UBA4142 > JACRBM01. The sequence continues at coordinate 1,904 of CAZPIR010000023.1, forward strand.
CACGCATTGCCATCGCGCGTGAATGCGCGCACCGTGACCCAGGGTGATTTGAACCGGTCGCGTCGCCACGAGTACTTGATCGCGTTGTGCAGTAAATTCGCGAGCGCGCGCGTCACATCGCGTTCGATGCCTTCGACCTCGACATCGAAATCGCGTTCCTTGCGATGAATCTCGACGCGCGAGGTGCGCGCAAATTCTGCCATCTGCGTGATCGTTTGCTCGATGAGCACCTTGACCGACAAGCGTTTCTTTTCTTCGTGGGTGCGAATGTCGGCGGTGACAAAATCGCGGAGCGAGCGAAGCGTCGCGTCCATCTGCACGATTGCCATGCGCGACATGAGCACGTCCGCGAGACACGCCGTGTTTTCGAGTTGCGCTGTCGCGCGCAGAACATCCTTGACCAGTTCGCGCGGCAGTGCGCCGGGTGCCATCTCGCGACAAACCATGATGATTTGATGCGCCACAGAACGCAGAGCCGGAACCCGCATCTCGAATCCAGGAATCGTTTCGCGCACTTGGCGCAGGGGCGCGATTTTTTTTTTTTTTTCATCCCACTTGTGTTCGGGCAAGGCTTGCGCGCGTCGTGTCGCATCCGAACCTTGCGCGAGTTTTTCGAGCACACCGGCAACCTGCTCGGCTTCTTTGACGAGTTGCTCGTCCAAATCTTCAAACGACGTGCCGATGATTTGTCGGAGTTCACGCTGGCTCAACGCTTCGGCAACACTGTCGAGCGTTTGTTGCGCCATCAACAACGTGCTTGTGTTCGCGTGCAAAATTCTGCCGATGTCGAACGTGAGTTCCTCGACCTTGTTTTGCAACTGTCCTTCGCGCTTTTGTGCTTCGTACTCGATGGTCACATCGGCGAGGCAACCCAGATAACCAACGACTTGATTCGTCGCCGGGTCGCGCAAAGACCGGCAATAATCTTCGACGTACAAATCGCGCCCGCCGACCTGGAGGTGAATGATTTCTTTTTGGAGAAACGTGCCGCGCGTTTCGGCTTCCGTGACGAGGCGAAGCAGTTTGTTGCGCGTGGTTGCTTCGGCATAGAATTGCGCGAGACTGGCGTTCGCTTCGCCGTCGAGCGGCAAGCCGAGCATTTCTCGCACGGGGCGATTGCACGCGATAAATTGCCCATCGGTCGCAACGACGTACACGCCGATGGGCATATCGAGATAGTGTAATTCGCGCGCGAGTTGCGCGGCGATTTGTTTGGCGTCCATTGGCTTTTACTCCACGCAGAATTATAGCACAAACTGGGAACGCCGTTAAATGAGGTTTGCCGCCGAACCACGCAGAAACACACAGAAAAATTCTTTTGCGAAATTCTGCGTGGTTCAGCGGCTTGATTTTCGATTACTGTCCAAAAATGTTATAGAACTTGTACCCGCGCGCGCTCAATTCGCGCAGGACAACTTCTAGCGCTTGGACGGTTTGACTGCGGTCGCCGCCGCCGTCGTGCATCAGGATGACCGAACCTGGGTAGGCGTTGCGAATGATGTGTGACGAAATTGCTTCCGTGCCGGGTCGCCGCCAGTCCATCGGGTCCACGTCCCACATCGTGATTTGATAACCCAGTTCCGCCGCGTACCCACGCGTGTGCGAATCGGTTGCGCCGTACGGCGGACGCAAGTACCGCACGTCGCCGTCGAGCTTGAACAAGTCTTGCGCTTCGCTCAACAAGGTCTTGCGCGTCTGCTCCGATTCGTTGATAAATACTTCATGCGACACATTTTGCAGAGAGATGTGTGTGTACGTGTGATTGCCGACATAATGCCCGGCGTTCGCTTCGGCGCGCACCAGGTCGGGATGCAGTTTGGCGTAACTGCCGATCACAAAGAACGTGCCGCGCGCGTGATATTTGTTTAGTAATTCCAAAAATTTTGGCGTGAACGTGCTGGGTCCGTCGTCAAAGGTGAGGTACGCAATCGGACTGTTATCCGGCGCGTGAGTGGGCAAATGGTCAATCAACGGCTTGCCGGGTTTGGTCGCTTGCGGCACGGGTGTTGGCGCCGGGGTGGGCACGCTCATCGGCGCAACGACCGGCACCACATCGGTCGGACCGGAAATCGAAACGACATCGCCGCGAATCCACCCTTTTTGCTCGTTGATGCAACACACTTGCCACCAGGTTGTTTCTGGTGTCGCGCCGACAATTTTGCCGACCACATCCATCACGCTACCGACCTGGAGTTTGCTCAGCGCGACGTAATTGATGCCGGGACCGGCGCGAATGAAAATGTTTGTCGTGATCGGTTGCGCGTGCGTGATGGGCGTGGGTTTGGGCAGAGGCACGATCGGTTTCAACAAGGCTTGCCACGTCACCGCATCGAGCGCGCCGGTGGGCGCGAGATGTTGCGTGCCTTGAAAATCGGCGACCGCATTGCGAACTGTTTCGTTGTAGAGGTCGTCGTTGCGTTCCGGGTATTTATAGTTGAGGTAATCGTACTGCGCGAGCAAACTGTTCAACTTGCGGACGAGCGAATGCCTTTGCCCGGTGCCGAGTGTGAACGTGAGCGCGTCCGGGTGAGTGGTGATGCCGGGAATCGCGCGACCGACAAGCGTGGGAAATCCTTCGATGAAGCTAAAACGAATTTCTTGCGGTGTGGGTACAAGTCTGCCGTCACTCGTGTCCACGATGCGCACAATCGCCGTTTGCACTTCGACGCGCCACGTGCCGCGCCAGGTCGTGGGCTGGCCGCCCAACACCTGCGCCGCTTGCGTCAATGTCATCGTGCCATCGGCTTTGAGCGCGAGCGTAAATTCTTGCAGTTGATACTCGCCGACAAATGACGGCGTAACTTGGTCGAGCGGCACATTCGCCGACACATTGGGTGAACCGACGAGCGTCAACAGCAACCAACATCCGAGGATTGTCATCCAACGCCAATTCATAGATTCCCATTCCTTTCTGATTCGCTCGCCGCGATTATAAGCTGTGCCTCGCCGGGTTGCCATAGAACAATGGTCATCCGTACCAAGACGCTATGTTTACGAAACAGCGGTTCAGGGTTACAATAGATTCGAAAGCGTCGAACAGGAGACGCTGATGGAGGTGACTATGATCACATTTGAACTGACCGAGCACGAAGCGGCGCTGTTGTACAAAATCCTCGAGGGCTATCACTCCGATTTGACGGTTGAGATGGCGGTAAATGGAATCGAGGATTTGGCGCCAGCTTTGCGCACCGAACGGACGCTGATGCAAACCATGCTGGCTCAATTGCAAGAGCAAGGGATTGGCATCTTGAAGCCAGAGATGCTGGGCGAGTATGCGGCTTGAATCTTGCGCCGCGTGTGCGCACAAAAAAATCAGAACCCCGGGTTCTGATTTTTTTGTTTACGGCACTAGTTCTCTTGTCCCCCCGGTCGCTAGTGCCATTTTGCGAATTGACAATCCGTACCGGAAAAGTTATAGTACAACCAAATCTGCAGAGCGAACGGGCAAACCCATCGTAAGGTGGGGACGCAAAGCTACGGGTCCATTATGGATCGCCGGGTTGCTACACTCTACACCGTGATTGGTCAAGCGACGAGCTGTTTTGGGTATGCCTTTTCTGCAAACACAGGAAAGGTATTTTTATTTTTAGGTGAATATGAAATCAAGCTTACTGGATTGGCTGAGACGATTTTTGCGGCTAAACTATTATGATGATTCGGTGTCGAACGTGCGCGCAAACATTTTGAACGTGTTGCTTCTTACCGCCTTGGCGGGCATGTCGTTGATGGTGATTCTCAGCCTCGTCGCCTGGTGGATTGATCCGACGACCGAGCATTCGATGTTTGCTGTTCTCGACCTCATCGCGTTTGGTTTGTTGTGGTTGATGCGTCAATTGAACAAAGCCGGTCATTCACAATTAGCCAGTAGCGGATTTTTATTTTTTGGTGCCCTCCTTGTTTCGGCTTTGCTCGTGATAGGGCAAACCGATAATGTTCTCGTCCTGTACCTTTTTCTGACGGTCATTGCGAGTTTTATTCTTGCGCCGATTGCCTCGTTGGTGATTCTATGCGTAACTGGGCTGAGCTATTTGGCGGCAGTGTATTTTTTGAACATTTACGACCACCACATTAATTTCATCTCCATCCTGGTGTGGTTTGTCGTTGCCGTGTGCGCGTGGCTGATTGCGCGTGAACTGGAACGCTCGCTCGAAATTGCGCGCGCCGCCGCCATGCAGTTGGAGCAACGCGTGCAGGAACGCACCGCCGAACTGCTCGCGGCGAACCTGGCATTGCGCGCCAGCGAGGAACGTTTGCACCAGGTGTTTGCCGCCTCGGAAGATGGCTTTTGGGATTGGAACGCGCAAACCAACCAGGTCGCGCACAGTCCGCGTTATGCGGCGATGCTGGGCTACTCACTCGATCAAATCAGCGCCGAGTTTGGCGCGTGGCGCGCGCGCGTCCACCCGGATGATTTGCCGTTGACCGCGCAGGCGTGGCAGGATCATCAAGCCGGTTTGGTGCCGCAATATGTTTGCGAATATCGCCAGCGCACGCGCACCGGCGAATGGTTGTGGGTGTTGGATCGCGGCAAGTTCGTCGAACGGGATGCGCAAGGTCAGGTTGTGCGTATGGTGGGCGTGCAAACCGATATTACGGCGCGCAAGCAAATCGAAAAAGCATTGCGTGAAAGTGAAGAACGTTTGCAACTCATGTTCGATGCAACCCAGGACGGTTTTTGGGACTGGGACATGGAAGCCGGCACCAGCGTGCGCAGTCAGGGTTACGCGGCGATGCTGGGGTATACGCTCGAACAACTCGACGCCGAAAGCCCGCGTTGGCATCCGCGCATTCATCCCGACGATTATGCACAAGCCAATCAAGCGTTTGACGATCACCTGGCGGGACTCACGCCGATTTATACGACGGAACATCGTCAGCGCACGCGCACGGGCGAATGGTTGTGGGTGTTGGATCGCGGCAAGGTGATCAAGCGTGATGCGACCGGCAAGCCGCTTCGCACGGTGGGTGTGCAAAGCGATATTACCGCGCGCAAGCATGCCGAAGAAGTGTTGCGCCAACAAACCCAGGAACTGGCGATTGCGAACGCGGAACTCGCCAAAGCCAACCGGCTCAAGGATGAATTTTTGGCGAACATGAGCCATGAACTACGCACGCCGCTCAACACCATCCTGGGGATGACAGAGACATTGCGTGAAAATGTCTACGGCGCGTTACGCCCGGAGCAAGACCGCGCGCTCGGACACGTTGCGGAAAGTGGCAAGCATCTGCTGTCGCTCATCAACGACATTCTCGATCTCTCCAAGATCGAAGCCGGCAAAGTAGAGTTGGATCGTGCGCCGGTCGCGCTGGAATCGTTGTGCCAAGCGAGTTTGCGTTTTGTCAAACAACTCGCGCAGAAAAATAAAATCCAGGTTCATTTCGAGACGAACGTGACCGATGTGTATTTGCAGGCGGACGAACGCCGGCTCAAACAAGCGTTGGTCAACCTGCTTTCCAACGCGGTCAAGTTTACATTTCCGGGTGGCACGATTGGTCTCCAGGTCAATGCGCTGGCAGAACAGCACGCAGTGGAATTGACGGTCTGGGACACGGGCATTGGCATTGCGCCGGCAGATCAGGCGCGCTTGTTCCAGCCGTTCGTTCAGGTAGATAGCCGGCTCGCGCGTCAGTACGAGGGCGCGGGCTTGGGTCTCGCGTTGGTTTCACAGATCGCTCAATTGCACAGCGGCAAGGTCACGCTGGAAAGCGCGTTGGGCAAAGGCAGTCGCTTTACCATCACCTTGCCCTGGGATGGTCGCACGAGTTTTGGCGATGAACGCGCCCACGTGGGGACGCCGACGCGATCGAATTGGCAGGCGACCGACTCGCCGCTGATTTTGCTCGCCGATGATAATCAAACCACCTGTCAATGGCTGGGCGATTTTTTGCAGAGCAAGTTATTTCGCGTGGCGTTTGCCGAGGACGGCGCGCGAGCGGTGCAAACGGCAAACACCTTGTTGCCCGACCTGGTTTTGATAGATATTCAAATGCCGAACCTGGATGGTTTGGCGGCGATTCGCCAGATTTGCGCCAACCCGGCGCTTGCCGTCACGCCGATTATTGCCCTGACCGCGCTTGCCATGCCCGGTGATGCCGAGCGTTGCTTGCAAGCCGGCGCCAATGCGTATCTTGCCAAGCCAGTGGTTTTGCATGACCTTGTGGAGATGATTCAGACGTGGTTGAAAGGTCGTTCATGAAAAAAACTCATCAGTGGTTGCATGCCCTCGCGCATTCCAACGACACCTCGCTCGAACAGGTGCGCGCGCGCGTGTTTCTCATTATGCTTGCCGCCGCGTTCATCACCATGCTGGTGGTCTTGACGATTAACCTGGCTTGGTGGTTCACTGATCCCAGCGAATTGAATCGCGCGCGCGTGTTCAGCGATGTGGTGTCGTTTGTGACCATCTTTGTCGCCTTTTATTTTCACCAACGGCGCAACGGGCACGTGGTGCGCGCGGTGTTCCTGGGTTTCACGGTTGTCATCATTTCGTTCAGTTTGCCGCCCAGCGAATTGAATCGCTTTTTGATTGCGTATGCTCTGCCCGTGCTATGCGCCGGGTTTATCGTGTCGCCAACTTGCGCGCTGTTGATTGCCGGGCTAGCCCTTGCCAGTTATACGGGGTCGTGGTATTGGCAAGGCAACCCGCACGTGCCGTTCGACGCCATTTCGATGTTGTTCGTGGTGTTGATCGGTTTCATCACCTGGCTCGTTGCCACGTTTTGGGAAAACACGTTCAATGCACTGCGCAACTCGGAAAAAGAATTACGCACCAGCAACGAACGATTTGGCAAGGCGTTTCATGCCAACCCCACGATGATGATTATCAACCGGTTGGATAACGGCGTGATCATTGATGTCAATGCCAGTGCGCTTAGAGTGAGCGGGTATACGCGCGCGGAGATGGTGGGTCGCTCGCTTATCGAATTGGATTTGTGGGCAGACTTGGCACAACGCGATCATGTGCTGGAAACCATCTACGCCACTCGCGCATTGCCGGCGTATCCTCTCTCGGCGCGCACAAAAACCGGGGACACAATCGAGGTGCTCGGCACTGCCGAAATCATCGAACTGGATGGCGTCCCGTGCATCGTCAGCGCATTTCTCGATCAGACCGAACAGAAACGCGCCCAAGCCGCGCTCGCTGAAATGAATCGCACGCTCGAACAGCGCGTGCGTGAACGCACCGGCGAATTGCTCGCGGCGAATGCCGCGCTCGCGCAGGAAATCGCCGAACGTAAGCGCGTCGAACAAGAGTTGGCGCTCAAAGCAGAATTGCTTGATTTGGCATCGGATATGATTGTGTTGGCGGACATTCGCGGCAACATCCAATACGTCAATCAAGCCGCGCAAACCTGGGGCTGGACGCCGGAAAAGTTGATGCAAGGCAACCTGAGCTTGTTTCAAGCGATGAATCAGGAAACGCATTTGGAACAACGATTGACGGCATTTTTATCCAAAGGCAGTCGCGTGTTTGAAGCGGTGATGGAAAAAGATGGACAGCCGCAGTACTCGGAAATTCATGCGCGCGTCATTCACCGCGAGGGCGAGCCATTCATTCTCGCCGCCGTGCGCGATATTACCGAACGGAAAAAAGCCGAGCAAGCCGCACACGCCAGCGATGAAATGTACCGCGCCATGTTTGAAAAGAACACGGCGGTGAAACTGATCGTTGACCCGACGACCGGCTCGATTGTCGAAGCCAATCTGGCGGCGAGCGAATTTTATGGCTATCCGTCGGACGAATTGTGCGCGCTAAAAATCACCGACCTCAATATCTTGCCGCCCGATCAAGTCTACGCCGAAATGGCACGCGCCAAAACTGAACAACGCAACTATTTCAACTTTCCACATCGCCTCAAATCCGGCGAGACGCGCCAGGTTGAGGTGTACTCGACGCCGATTCCGGTGCAGGGCAAAACGTTGCTCTATTCGATTGTCCACGACATCACGGCGCGTCACCAAACCGAACAAGCCCTGCGTGAGAGTGAAGGTCGGTTCCGTTCGCTCTTTGTCAATCAACCCGAACCGATGTTTGTCGTCAACACCGATACGTATCGCTTTATCGAAATTAGCCATGCGGCGATTGAACGATACGGTTACACGCGCGACGAATTTTTGCACATGCACCTTGCCGATATTCGCCGCGACACGCCACTGCCGCAGGTGATTGCCGAATGGCAAGGCGCGCGCCACGAGTTTGATTATGCGGGTCCCTCGCGGCATCAACTCAAAGACGGTTGTTTTATCGAGGTTGACTTGACCGTGCGTCTGATCGAGTTCGATGGACAACCCGCCGCCATCATCACCGCGCACGATATGACCGCGCAAAAACAAGCCGAAGCGGCACTGCGCGAAAGCCAAGCCCGGTTCCAAACGCTCTTTGACTATAATCCCGAACCCGTGTGGGTGTACGACATTGACTCGTTACGTTTTCTCGAAGTCAATGCCGCCGCCGTTGCGCGCTATGGTTATACCCGCCAAGAATTTTTGGACCTGCCCATCACCGCCATTCGTTTGCCGGATGAAGCGGCGCGGATCCGGGAACATGCCCAAGCCATTCGCGCGGAACGCGAGCATCACGGCTTTTGGCAACATCGTTTGAAAAACGGACAATTGATTGACGTGCAAATCACGGCTCACGTGATCGAGTTCGATCATCGCGAGGCTGTGATTGTCATCGCGCACGATGTGACCGCGCAAAAGCAAGCCGAAGAAGCGTTACGCAAAAGTGAAGAACGTTTGCAACTCGTGTTCGTTGCCTCTGAAGATGGGTTCTGGGATTGGTCGGCACAAACAAACCTCGTGTGGCGCAGTCCACGCTGTGCCGAAATGTTGGGTTTTGCGCCGGGGCAACTCAGTGCCGAGTTTAGTCTGTGGCGCGAGCGTGTGCATCCGGATGATTTGCCGGGTGCGGAACAAGCTTACCGCGATCACGACGCGGGATTGACGCCGCAGTATCATTGCGAGTATCGCCAACGCACCCGCACCGGCGAATGGTTATGGATAGCGGATCGCGGAAAAATTGTCGAGCGCGATGCGAACGGCAAATCGCTCCGCATGGTTGGCGTGCAAAGTGATATCATGGCACGCAAGCAAATCGAAGATGCTCTGCGCGAACGCGAAGAACAACTGCGCCTCGTGTTGGAGAGCACGCAGGATGGTTTTTGGGATTGGAACGTTGTGACCGGCGAGGCGCAGTTCAGCGCGCGCTGGGCGGAAATGCTGGGGTACGCGGCGACTGAAATCGAACCGCATGTGCGAGCGTGGGAAAAACTCTTACACCCCGACGATGCGGCGCAGGTCACCCAGGCATTGCAAGACCATTTTGCCGGGCGCACGCCTTTTTACGAAAGCGAGCAACGCTTACGCACCAAAAGCGGTGATTGGAAATGGGTGTTGGATCGCGGTCAAGTTGTCGCATACGATGAAACCGGCAAACCACTCCGCATGGTTGGCACGCACAGCGATATTACCGCGCGCAAGCAAGCCGAAGATGATTTGCGCGAAAGTGAAGCGCGGAGTCGTGCCTTGTTGAATGCCTTGCCCGATATGATGTTTATTCAATCCAGAGAGGGCGTTTATCTGGATTACCACGCACCCCAAGCGGCGCAATTGGCGGCGCCACCCGAATTGTTTTTGGGCAAGTCAATGCACCAGGTTCTGCCACCCGACCTCGCCGCGCGCTTTGTGCCGGTGTTTGAACACACCCTGTCCACCAACGAATTGCAAGTTGTCGAGTATTCGCTTGAGCAGGGCGGCGTGCCTAGTCACTATGAAGCCCGTACGATCAAGTGCGGACCCGATTCCGTGTTGACGATTGTGCGCGATGTGACTGCGCGCAAGCAAGCCGAGGATGATTTGCGCCGCCGGTCGGAAGAGCTTGCGCGGGCGAATGCGCAACTAACCCAAGCCAACCGGCTCAAAGACGAATTTTTGGCGATGATGAGCCACGAACTCCGCACGCCGCTCAACACCATCCTGGGTATGACCGAGGCGCTCCAGGAACAAATCTATGGCGCGGTCAGTGCCGAGCAAACCCAGGCGCTCACATTCGTGCGCGAAAGCGGCACGCATCTGCTCGCGCTTATCAACGACATTCTCGACCTGAGCAAAATCGAAGCCGGTAAAATGACCTTGGATCGCGCGCCGGTGTTGGTCGAATCATTGTGCCAAGCCAGTCTGCGTTTCATCAAGCAGAGCGCGCACAAGAAACAACTGCGCGTGTCCTTTACCACCAACCAACCCGACGCAGTGATTCAAGCCGACGAACGTTTGCTCAAGCAGGCTTTGGTCAACTTGCTGACGAATGCGGTCAAGTTTACGCCCGCCGACGGCGCGATTGTTTTGGAAATGGACTGCGACTCCGTAAATCACGTGGTGCGCCTCATCGTTTCGGACACGGGCATTGGCATCGCGCCCGAAGATCAAACGCGATTGTTCCGTCCCTTTGTGCAACTCGATAGCCAGTTGAATCGGCAGTACGGTGGCACGGGGTTGGGCTTGGCGTTGGTTGCGCGTATCGTCGCTTTGCACGATGGCACGGTCACCTTGGAGAGCGAGCCGGGGCGCGGTAGTTCTTTCACCATCACTTTG
>CAZPIR010000023.1:12507-17223 GCA_964586085.1 uncultured Anaerolineaceae bacterium
GTCCACACGCCTGCCGGTGGTTCTGCTCGCCGACGACAATGAAGACTCGCTCAGGTGGTTGAGCGATTACCTGCAATACAAATCGTTCCAGGTGCTCGTGGCGCGCAACGGACGCACCGCCATCGAACTAACGCGCGCGCACAAACCGGATGTGGTGTTGATGGATATTCAGATGCCGGAGCTGGATGGTTTGCAAGCCATTCAAATTTTGCGCGCCGACCCGGCGTATGCCCGCACGCCCATCATCGCGCTGACCGCGCTCGCCATGCCTGGCGACCGCGAGCGATGTTTGCAAGCCGGCGCGAACGATTACCTGACCAAGCCCATTGACTTGCGCCGACTCTTGGAAATTCTGCAAAAACAATTGAGAGGATTAGAGTGAATCCACCTAGTAAAATTTTAATCGTAGACGATGAATTTGGCGGACGCCAAACGCTCGCTGGCTTGTTGCACACGGCGAATTATGAATTGGCGATGGCAAGCAATGGACTGGAAGCGTTGACCATTGCCGCGCAGATTGAACCGGATTTGATTTTGCTCGATGTGATGATGCCGGGGATGGACGGTTATACGGTGTGCCAACAACTAAGGGCGACGCCCGCGCTTGCCCAGGTGCCGATTGTGATGGTCACCGCGCTCGACGACGACGACTCGCGTTTGCAGGGTTTGCAAGCCGGCGCGGACGATTTTGTTTCCAAGCCCTTTAATCGCGCCGAGTTGCGCGCGCGTGTGCAAACCATCACGCGACTGAACCGGCAACGCCGGCTCGTCGCCGAGCGCGCCAAGTTTGAATGGGCAATCGAGCAGGCACGTGATGGTTATGTTGTGTTGGACGACGACGACCAGATTATTTATGCGAACGTGCTCGCTAAAAATTATTTACGCTTGGCGAATCTACCCGCGCCATTTTTGCCGACGGTTCAACAAACTTACCAGTGCCAACCGCCGGCAACCTGGGAGAATTGGCGTGTGGAGCAAACCGGCGAACCACGATACCTGATTCAACCCGCGACCGCGCGCACACCGGCATGTTGGTTGCGCGTGGATGTGTTGACGGTGCCGATGGCGACTCCCGCGCAACGCGTCGTTTGTTTGCGCGATGTGAGCGAGGACATGTTGCAACGCGCCCAGCGCGGCAGTTTGCAGGGAACGCTACTGCACAAGATGCGCACGCCGTTGATGGGCTTGCTTGGTAGTTTAGAATTGTTGACCGGCGCGCCGCACGAAGACATGCCTGACGAAAACCGGGAGATGGCGGAACTGGCGTATCTGTCCGGTAAACGTTTGACAGACCAGGTCGAAACTTTGCTGACCTATTTGACCGCGCCGACCCAGCTCACCCAAGGGATTGCGACACCCTTGTCCGGCTTGCCGACCTTGATCGAACAATTCGCGCAAGACTTGCAACTCGCCAATGTCACCGTCCAGGTTTCGGATGATGCAAAGACGCGCGCGGTTACGTTGTCGCAAACCGCGCTAGAGTCGGTGTTGTGGGAAATTTTGAGCAACGCCATCAAGTTCCATCCGGCGCACATGCCGACGATCCAGGTCCAGGTCACTGCCACCGCGCCAGCCGCGCTTTTGCAAATCAGCGATGACGGCATTACGTTGACGCCGACGCAACTGAGCCAGGTCTGGCTCCCGTACTATCAAGCCGAAAAAAATCGCACCGGCGAAGTGCCCGGCATGGGATTGGGTTTGGCAACCGTCGCTACGCTCGTGTGGTCGGCTGGCGGGACGTGTCGGATGTTTAATCGTACAACGGGTCCAGGTATAATCGTCGAACTCGCTTTGCCCTGGAGTTGATGCATGAATTCTACGAGCCGCATTTTGATTATTGATGACGAACCAGTCGGTCGGCAAATGCTTGCTTCCCTGCTTGGCTCGCCCGATTACGAATTTTACTTTGGCGGTAACGGCGCAGAAGCATTAGAGCAAGCGATGCGCGTCGAGCCGGATTTGATTCTGCTCGACGTGATGATGCCGACGATGGACGGGTTTGAAGCGTGCCGGCGCATTCGCGCCATTCCCACGCTCGCCGAAGTGCCCATCGTCATGGTCACCGCGCTCGACGACAGCGAATCGCGTTTGCAAGGCATCGAAGCCGGCGCGGACGATTTTCTCTCCAAGCCGATCAATCGCGCCGAGTTGCGCGCGCGCGTGCGCACGATTACCCGGCTCAATCGGCACCGGCGTTTGGTGGATGCGCGCGCCAAGTTCGAGCGGTTGTTCGAGTTTTCGCCGGATGGATTGTTGATCCTGGATGAGCCGTTGAACATTCGGCTTGCGAATCCGGCGTTGTGTCATTTGCTTCAGGTCGCCGAGCCATCCGCCATCCTGAGTAAATCTATCGCGCTGTTTGTGGCGGAAGATTCGTTGACCACGCTGGTCGGATGCGTGCATCACTGTTTGCACACCACCGCGCCGAATGCGCGTTGCGAAATCGCGCTGATGCCGGCGGATGGCGTGACCCTGCCGGTCGAAATTACGGTTGCGCGTTTTCCGGCAGAGGATGCCGCGACGGTGCAAATTGCCGTGCGCGACATTACCGAGCGCAAATCGGCGGAAGAAAAAATTCATCTCCAGCTCGAACGTTTGCGCGCGCTCAATACGGTTGGCACGACCTTGACCGGCAACCTGGATTTGCGCGTGATGCTCGAAGTGGCGCTCGAACAAGTGACGCAACAACTGGGTGTGGATGCGGCGGACATTTTGTTGTTCAACGAGCACACTCAGCGTTTGGAATTTGCCGCCGGCAGAGGGTTTAATTCGGATGCGTTTCGTTACACACGCTTGAAAATTGGCGAAGGGTACGCCGGGCAAGCGGCGGCGGAACGTCGCATCATCAGCGTGCCCAACCTGTCAGGCGCGATGAATCAATTGAGGCGCTCGCCCTTGCTCAGCACCGAGCATTTTGTCGCGTACCATGCCGTGCCGCTCATCGTCAAGAACAAGGTCGGCGGCGTGCTCGAAATTTTGACGCGCGCGCCGCTCACGCCGACGCCGGACTGGATGGCATTCCTGGACAATCTCGCGCACCAAGCCGCGCTCGCCATCAACAATGCCGAGTTGTTTACCAAGATGCAAATATTGAACCTGGAATTGGTCGAGGCGTACGACACGACACTCGAAGGTTGGTCGCGCGCGCTCGATTTGCGCGACCGCGAGACCGAGAATCACACGCAACGAGTCACCGAAATGACCGTCCACCTGGCGCGTCAAATGGGCATGCCCGAAAGCGAGACGATGCACCTGCGACGCGGCGCGCTGTTGCATGACATTGGCAAGATGGGCGTGCCCGATTCAATCCTGCTCAAGCCCGGACCGTTGACGAGTGACGAGCGCGCGATCATGAACGCGCATCCGGTGTACGCGCATCAACTGCTCGCGCCGATTCTGTTCTTGCGTCCCGCGCTCGATATTCCGTACTGTCATCACGAAAAATGGGATGGCACCGGTTATCCGCGCGGTTTACAAGGCGAAGCGATTCCACTTGCCGCGCGCATCTTTGCGATTGTAGACGTGTGGGACGCGCTCATGTCCGACCGTCCGTATCGCGCGGCGATGAGCAAGGAATACACGCTCGAGTACGTTCGATCACTCAGCGGTACGCATTTCGATCCGTCGGTGGCGCAAGTATTTTTGGAAATGGTCCACACCTCCGGCGCCGATATCGAGTTGGCGTAAAACGGCACAATCAAAAAATCGTGACCGGCAATTTGCCGGTCACGATTTTTTGATTGCGAGCTAGCCAGAGTTTACGCTGGATACACGCGCACCTTGACCGATAATTTTTCACTCGCGTGGCCGGTGTAAATGCCGCGCGTTGGCGTCACATCGGCGTAATCGCGTCCAATTGCCACGCGCACGTGATTCGGCGTTTGCTCCGTGTTGTGCGTCGGGTCGAGCGAGACCCAGCCCTGACCTTCGAGAAACACATCCACCCAGGCATGGGTCGCCGCATACGCGGTATTCGATTTGGTGCCGTAAAAATATCCGCTGACATAACGCGCGGGCAAACCCACACTGCGACACGCAGACAACATCACATGCGTGTAATCCTGGCACACACCGCGTCCCAGTTTGAGTGCTTGCGGCGCAGTTGTTTTTACATCCGTCACGCCGCGCTCGTACTTGATCGCGGCATGGATCGCACGCATCAAGGCGAGCGCGGTCGCATACGCATCGTTTGCCACCTCGGCTGAATGCGCGAGATCGTGGATGATGTCCGAATGTTCGGTGTAGGGCGACTCGTTCAAATAATCGAATCGCTCAAATGAGGTCAGCTCGATGCGTTCGTTCGTCATGCGTTCGGGTGTGAGCACCTGGCTCATTGCCGAAACAATCAACTGCTCGTGCGGCGCGAGCACATCAAAGTAGCGCACGTTGTTGCCACGCGGATCGGTGAACTCGGTCAGCTCGCCGCGCGGCTCGGTGAATAACGAGAACGACAAACAATGTTGCCCGCCGGCATCCATCGGACGCAGACGCATCATCGTATGCGCTTCACCGATTGGCGCATCGTACGTAAACGTGGTGATGTGTTCGATATTCAAACGCATAGTCAACTCTTTCCAAAATTATTGTTACTGTTGTTGTTGAGGTTGTTGCGGCGGTTGGTCGGTTGCTTCGGGCAGAATGACCTGGGTGTTGAAAAAAGTTCGACTCACTTCTTCGCCGGCATGATCAATGCGATGCAACAATTGATGCAGGTAA
>CAZPIR010000024.1:0-4882 GCA_964586085.1 uncultured Anaerolineaceae bacterium
AACCCAGCTTGCCAAAAATTTCCGCGAGCACGGCGCTCAATTTTTCATCGCCCGTAATCGTCTCTGCCACGCGCGCGAGATCGCCATCCGCTGTGATTGGTTGTGCTTGCGCCGACAACGCCGCGACTGCCGCGAGTGTTGCGCGATCCATTCCGCGTCGCAGAATCATCGCGTTGCCGCCGGCAGCGACGAAACGATGCGCCCGGTCGAGCATTGCTTGCGCGACGAGCGTGTTCTGTCGCCACACGAGATTGCGCGCGAGCATCGCACCAACATCCTCGACGCGATTCGGGAGCGCGATGATGCGCCGCACAATCATCGCGGCATCGCTCAATATTTCCGCCGGGCGACCTTCGTGTTGCGAGAGAATCACACCCTGGGTCGGTCCGAGTGTGTGAGCGAGCAATTCGGTGATTTGGTCAAAGCCACGTTTGAGCGCGACAGTGGCTTGGCGTCCTTGAACAAGTTGTGGTGTGGGCATATGTAGGTTTCAGGTTCCAGGTTTCAGGTTAAACGTTCCGCCATCAACAGGCGGGTATAAATCTACGCGGTCATTATTCGACACGCACGCGTGTGCGAGTTCGGCGGCAACGCCGTTGACAACAACGATAGCGACTTCGGCAGGCGGCACACCGAGTTGTTGCATCAATTCGGTCAGCGCAATTTCTTTTTCAAGCGGTACTTGAAAGCGTGAACGTTTTTGTTTGTCGTACCACGCCAGGTGTCCGGCTAGATGCAGTTGCAATTCAAACTCGTTGGTAGCCACAGAGAGCACAGGGGGCACAGAGATTTTTTATATTTTCCTCGCGCCCTTTGCGTTCTTTGCGGTTCAATCTATTTTCCGATTAAATCAGCGACCCACTCAATTCCCAGGTCGCGCAGTTTTTCGCGCGAGGGCACACCGTTCTCGTCCCAGCCCTTGAGTTTGTAGAGATCGAGAATCGCTTGATTGAATTGCGGCTTGTCAATCCCGACACCTTGCAAAGCACCATTTTCGAGCGGACCAAATAAGCGTTCGGGCAGAGTATCGTCCTTGACCGAAAATCCTTCGCGGGCATTGAACGCGCGCGCCATATTCGTCGCGCGCTCGCCGATTTTCATAATCGCTTGCGCGTCCACATCCCAACCCGACGCCGCGTGAATCGCGTTGACGACTTCATCCACTTGAATGAACGAGCGCGGCGCGGGACCGAAAAAGCACAAACCCAAAACTTTTTCCGAACTCGTCCAATTTTCGAGAATGTAATAGTTACGGACTTTGCGCGGACTCAACTCGCGTGGTGGCACCGCTTCAACGCCCAGCGGAATCGCACCCTTGAAGCTCACCGATTCCGGATTGGCAACGGCTGGGTCGTGCGGCGCCGTCAAATGGTCAGCGCCAATTTCGGAAACCGCGTAACCCAGTCCCATCCCGACCTTGCCGCGCGGGTCGTGCATCGGCAATTCCTGTCCCTTGATTTGCATTGCGAAAAACGGCGCGTCGCCGCCAATCACTTCTGCCGCGCGTTTGCTTCCTTCCGCGAGCAAATCGCCGATGCCTTGCCGATGCGCAATGAGGTCAATCATTTTCAGCATCGCTTCGGCGTTACCAAAGCGCAAATCAATTCCGCCCGTCTCTTTCAAACCGATGAGACCGTGCTCGAAACATTCCATTGCAAACGCAATCGTCACGCCGGTCGAAATCGTGTCGAGCGTGTACTGGTTGCACAATTCGTTCGCCTTGGCAATCGCTTGCAAATCGCCCACCGCGCACCCCGGTCCGAGCGCGTCAATGGATTCGTACTCAGGTCCGCCATAATTTTCGGTTACGTGATAGCGGTCGTTCACCTGGACTTCGCGTTTGCATCGCACCGCGCACGCATAACAACTGCGCCGCGCGGTCAAGATTTTTTCGTACGCTTCCCACTTGACCTGGTCAACGTTTTCAAACGCGCCTTGCCGGAAATTGCGCGTCGGCAAAATGCCACCGGCATTGAGACCACCGACCAAACCCGGCGTGCCCTTGTCTTGCAAATCCCAGGATTGCGGATGTTCCTTGACGCGCTTGGACAATTTTTGCCCCAACTCGGCGACGGGCTTGGGATCGTTCGCCCAATTAACCCAGCGACTCGTGCCGCGCACGGCAATCGCTTTCAAATTTTTAGAGCCCATCACCGCGCCGATGCCGTTGCGCGCGTTGAAATGGCGCAGGTCGTTCGTCATCCCGGCATAGCGCACCAGGTTTTCGCCGCCGATGCCGATTTGCAAAATGCGAATCAGTTTGTCGTTGTGATCGGCGCGAATTTTTTCTTGCACCTCGAACGGCTCGCGTCCCCACAAATGTTTCGCGTCGCGGATTTCGACCTGGTCGTTTTGAATCCAGAGATACACCGGTTTTTCCGCGCGACCTTTAACGACGACCGCTTCCCAACCCGCCATCTTGAGTTCGGGTCCCCAGTAACCCGCCGCTTCCGATTCGCCGTACCCGCGCGTCAACGGCGAACGTGCGGCAACCGTGTACCGCGTCGCGGTCGAGAACGGCGCGCCGGTAAGCAAGCCACTCGCGCACACCAAGATATTTTCCGGATCGAACGGCTCGGTGTGTGCCGGCAACTCTTTCAACAAAATGTACGCGGCAATCGCTTTACCGCCGGGATACAAGCGATAAAAATCCTCGTCGAATGTTTGCGTTTCTATTGTGCCGCGCGTCAAATCCACGCGCAAAATTTTGCCAGAGGTTCCGAACTTCATTTTTCTACTCTCCCATAATTCGCGTGCCCAGTGCGCCGAACATTAACACGGCGACGCCGGTCACGCCAAACATTGGTTGCAAGCCAATCGCATCGGCAACGACGCCGCTGAATGCGGGACCGAGCGACATGCCAATCGCAAAAATCGTTTGATGAATTCCCATCGCGGTCGTGCGTTCGTTCGCCGCGATTTTTTTAATGCTCACACCCATCAGCACCGGAAAATTGATGCCGACTCCCAGCCCAATAAATCCTTGCGCCACAAACACCATCGCGAGCGAGGAAGCAAATGCGGCAATCGTGGTGCCGAGACAAATCGCGATGAAACTTGCATAGACCATCGCACCTTCGCCGACACGATGCGTGAGACGCGACGCGACAAAATTCGCAAACGCGAACACGATGAGATGCCAGGTCACAACCGCGCTCTGCACAATCGCATCGCCGCCCATTTGCTTGGCGAGCACCGGCGTAAATCCGAAACTGAATGCCCAGTTCGCATACTGCGACACACCGCTCGTGAGCGATGACCACAATATATCACGACGCGCAAGCAACGCGCCAACACTTTGGACGGTCGGTTGTTTTGCCGGGCGCGGCGTCTCGCGAATCAGCAAGCCAGACACAACCGCGAGTGCGCCTACACCTGCCGCGACAAAAAATGCGAGCGAATATCCGCCAGCTTGATTCAACCAACCGGTGGACGCAGTTGCAAACACGCGCCCGACCGTGTTGACGAGCGAAGCGAGCGCCGTTGCGCGCACCGCTTCAACGGGCAGAAACATATCGCTAAAGCCGATGATCATCAACGTCCAACTACCGCCCGCCGCGCCGGTGATGGCGCGTCCAATCGCGAGCCACTCGACATTGTCCGCAACGCCCATCAACCACGCACCAATCACGCCGAGCGTCAAACCGGAAATCATCAACCACTTGCGCCGCCCCAACCAATCGGCGGCGAGACTAATCGGCACACGCGCAATCGCTTGCCACAGTCCATACATCGAAAGGACGAAACCAACCTGGGACAGATTGGTTGTTTTGCTTTGCACGTACGTCGGCAGAGTTGGGACGTAGACGTACTGCGACATCCAAAAAAAGAAAACGGCGGATGCGTAGAGGATGATGTTGATGCGTCGCGTACGTAAGTCGGTGGACATTGTTATTGAGGTGGCGTAATGTCATTTCTCCTCGCTTCGCTCGAAATGACAAAACCAGGGTAGAGTCACACACCCCAATGCGTTTTCAAAAACTCGCGACTGATGCGTGCGCTTTCGAGCGCATTCGGCAGAGCCGTGTCGCGTTCGTGAACAAGCCAGCCGTCGTACTTGCCGATGATTGCCGGTTTGAGCGCGGCGAAATCGAGCGTGCCGCGACCCAGTTCTGTGAACCAATCATCAAGCGTGTCCTTGAGATGCAAGTAGCCAATGCGCGCGCGAAATTTCTCCACCGCTTGTGCCGGTTTTTGTTTGGCGTAATTGACCCAGCCCACATCGAGCAGTAACGAAACGCGCGCGGCGTCGGTGTGTTCGACCAAATAACTCAGTTCGCGATAATCGTCCGCCAGTTCCCAGTAATGATTGTGATAAATCAGTTTTACGCGATTGGTACTGCACACATAGCCGACGTGGTTGAGCAGTTGCGCCTCACGCTCCAAATCTTTTTCCGATTTACTGTCGCGCGGCTTGCCACTGAGCGCGACACACAGCGCACCAATTTTCATTGCGAATGCGCTGACGACTTCGGCGCGTTGAGCGATGGCAATAGATTGTTCCGCGTCAGCCAGGTCGCCGTGAATGTGCAGAGCGGAAACTTGCAAGCCGTGCTTGACAAGCAAGGCGCAAAACATATCGGGTTGGCTCAGGTCAATGCGATGCGCGCCGATTTCGATCCCATCATAGCCGGCAAGTTTCGCTTCGCCGAGCATTCCGTCTAAATCTTTTTCGTGTCGTTCTTGCGACCAGATATTCGTTTGGATACCGACTTTCATTTCTAATCCTTGTAAATTTACGGAACACGCACTATGCAACACGGATGGCGTGGTGCGTGTTCCGTATCAAATACCGCCAAGACTATCGCCCGCCAAACCCGGTTGTCGCAATACCTTGCACGAAATAGCGTTGCGCGACAAAGAACAGGACGATCACGGGCGC
>CAZPIR010000024.1:4892-10202 GCA_964586085.1 uncultured Anaerolineaceae bacterium
AGCGTTGCGCGAAAATAAAGATGAGTAGCACAGGTAGCAACACGGCAGTGGACGCGGCGAACAACAATTCCCATTGCCCGGTCTGTTGCACGTCGTTCATCGCGCGCAGACCCAGGGCAAGCGTCCAGTTGTCTTGACCGTTCAAGTAAATCAACGGTTGCAAAAAGTCATTGTAACTTTGCAGGAACGAAAACACCGCGACTGTCGCAATCACCGGCTTGGAGAGCGGCAGGATGATGCGGAACAGAATTTGCAAACGACTCGCGCCGTCAATCAACGCGGCTTCTTCCAACTCAATTGGAATGCCCTTGAAAAACTGACGCAACAAAAAGACATAGAGCGGCGACAACGCGAGCCAGTACGGAACCGTGATTGGCAAAAAGTTGAGCGGCAGAATTCCAAATACTGTCCCGGGTTTCGTCCAACCGAGCGTGCGAAATTCGATGAACATCGGGATGAGCGTGACGATTTCCGGCAACATCATCGTGCCGAGCAAAAGCGCGAAAAAGAAATCGCGACCGGGCCAACGCAAGCGCGCGAACGCGTACGCGACCATCGAACACGAGAGCAAGGTGCCAATCACCGTCAACCCGGCGATGACAAACGTGTTCAAGGCAAACTTGAAAAACGGCAACATCGTCAACGCTTGCACGTAATTGCCCCACTGAGGCGCTTCCGGAATCCACACCATCGGAATGGCAAAAATTTCCGTGCGCGCCTTGAGCGACGACGAGACCATCCACAACGTCGGGCACAAGAACGTAATCAGCACGAACGTCATGATGATTTGCAAGATGACGAGCCAAATGCGGCGCAAAGTTTCCTGGCGTGAACGGCGAGCGAGTGCTTGTTGATGAATCGCGGCGTGATCTAGAGTTGTCATTTCCATCTCCTACGATTCGTAATAGACCCATTTGTTCGACACGTAGAACTGGACGATGGTAAAGCCGACGACGATGATGAACAGTTCCCACGCCAATGCCGACGCATAGCCCATGTTGAAAAATTGGAAACCGTTGCGATAAATGTTCAACACGACAAACGCTGTTTCGTTTTGCGGACCGCCATCCGTCATAATCAACGAAGGCACAAACGTTTGGAACGAGTTGATAATCGCAATAACCATGTTGTAAAAGATCAGCGGCGTCATCAACGGAATCGTGATGGTGAACAGCGCGCGCAATTTGCTCGCGCCATCAATCTGCACCGCCTCCATCAATTGCACCGGGATGTTGCCTAGCCCGGCGATAAAAATCACCATCTGGCGACCAATCATCCAGAATGACATGAAGATGAATGCTGGTTTCGCGAGATGTGGTTCGAGCAACCATTTTTGCGGCGGCACGCCAAAGATACCCAGGATTTCGTTGAGAATTCCAAAGTCGGGATGAAACACGCGTTGCCACACGACCGCCGTTGCGACAACCGGAATGATGATCGGCAAATAAAAACCGGCGCGATAGATGCTGCGCAGTTTGATCGCCTGGGTCAACGCGAGCGCGAGCGTGAACGAGATGACAAGTTGGAAAGGTACGGCGAGAAAAGTGTAGAATGCGCTGTTGAACAATGATTTGAGCGCCAGCTCATCGGTCAGCGCACGCTCGATATTGCGAAAGCCGACAAACGTGGGTTCGCCCAACAAGTCCCACTTTTGAAACATCAACCAAATCGAAAAGAGCATCGGGAACGCGACGAATGCAAAGAAGCCGACCAGGAATGGTCCGGCAAACAAATACCCTTCGATCCATTCGCGCGCGCGCATCCAGGTGATGCGCTCTTTGGAACGTGTGACAATCGCCATGCCATGCCTCCTCTTTGAGGACTAGTTGGATAGTTGGCGGTTAGCCCAACCAACTATCCAACTAACAAACGAACTAACGCTTAACGGGTCTTCCAGTAATCGTCGAGCATCTTGTTGAGTTTCTCGTCCACCTTGGGCAGAACATCGGTCGGTTTGCCGGTGCCGTTGTTGATCACGTCCCACGCCGTCGGCTTGACGACCTCGGACCACATCTTGTTGCGCGGCACGCCAGCGCTCACGACATCAATCTGACCTTCCTTGAATGCGTCGAGGAACGCCTTGCCATTCTCGATGCCATACAAGGTCTTGGTCTGCGGAACCCACCACGACTCGGCGAGTTGCAAGTTGGAAGGAATGCGGCCGGTGACTTCGCAGTAGGTCTTGTTGCCTTCCTCGCTGATCAAGTACTTGGCAAATTCCCATGCGGCGTCAGCTTTGGGCGTCTTGACCACGCACACACCTTCACCCCAACCACGATGCGGTCGTCCCGCGCCTGCACCCTTGGGCATGCGCACCACATCGAACACGACCTCTTTCTTTTGCTCGCGCAGTTGCGGCGTGTTGAGTTGTGGCAAGAACCAGGGACCTTCGTACTTCATACCGCACGCGCCAGTGTTGATGGTGAACGCGCCCGAGGTGTCGGTCGGGTTCGGCGAAACCTTCATCGTGTGCGGCATATCGAACGAGACAGTCTGCAAGATCGCCGCCACATCCTTGTCGCCGAATTGCGATTTCTTCGGGTCAATCACATTGTCGAATTCGCGCTTGCCGGTCAAGACGATCCAGCCAATGTCGCGGTACCAGTTGCCGTTCGGTTGATAACCGAATTTTTTCTTGTCGGCATTGGTGAGTTTCTTGGCGGTTTCGACAAATTGATCAAAGGTCCAATCGTCTTTCGGATACGCGACGCCGGCATCGTCGAACACTTTTTTGGCATAGAACATGATCATCACCGCCATTTGGAGCGGGACGAGGTACGTCTTGTTCTTCCACTTGGTGCTCTGTTCGACGCTGACGAATCCTTGTGGATACGCCGAGGTCGCCTTGTCGCGCGAGACATAGTCGTCTACGGGCGCGAGCAAGTTCTTGTCGCCGTAGAATTGCCATTCCCAACCTTGGAACGAGGCGAGATCGGGCGGCGTGCCGCCGGCAAACATGGTTTGCAGTTTGGTGTAAAAGTTATTGTTCGGATCGGCGACCGGCGTGACGTTCACTTTTTGCCCGGCGAATTTACCTTCGTATGCCGGTTTCAATTTTTCCCACGCGGGCGCGTCAGTGGTATCGCCCCACGCGAGGAATTCGATGGTTGCCGGGGCACGGGTCGGCGCGGCGACGGGCGCTTTGGTCGGTTCCACCATAGGCGCTTTGGTTGCCGCTGGCGCAGTCGTCGGCGCGGCGGCAGGTGCCGTCGTTGGGGCGGCGGCGGGCGCTTTGGTCGGCGGAGCCGAGGTCGGCGCGGCAGTCGGCGCGGCGCAACTGGCAAGCACTGCCGCGGCGGCGGCGCTACTGCTCAGCACCAAAAATTCGCGACGCGTTAGTTTACGTTTCGTTTCAGACATTTTACTTTCTCCTCCTTGAGTTTTTGGGGGGAATCAAATTCGTCATAGAGATGCTAAACCAGCACTTGGCGACTTGTCCTCCTTTCTATACCTGTCGTTCAAGGTAGAATCAACAGGCGGCTTGCATAAATTCGTCGAGATTGACGATGCGCCCCGTTTGCGCCGATTCGTTCGCGGCAAATGTAAGCGCAAGACTGCGAAATGTTTCTGGAATCGAAGAGCAGATGAGCGAGGCATCGTGATTTTGTACGGCGGCAATAAACGCGCGATTAACACCCAGGTGCAACGCGCCTTGATTCGCTATGCGTTCCTGCCCTTGCGGCGTGACAATGGTTAAATCGTCTTGGGTAACTCGCAAAAATAGTTCGCGCGCAATCAAGTCCACACGCGGCGGTTGGAATTGGGCGATCTCTTTAAACAACGCGTACGTGCAACGCAGTGAACCGACTGCCCCACTCGCATGTTTGAATGTGAGCGAGTAGCCGTCCCAGTTATGAAACTAGCCGTCGGTGTACGTGTTGAGCGTGTACGCGGCGTAGACCTCAGTTATGTCGCCGCCGAACCACTGACACAAATCGGTGAGATGGGTGGTCTGGTCAACGACCTGACCGCCGCCCAGGTCTTTGTCGCGCAACCACGCGACCGGGGGAATCGTCCACAACCATTCCGCCGAAGTGAGTGCGAGCGAACGTTGACCCAGGATTTCACGTGCCTTGATCGTCGCTTGCGTGTACCGCCATTGATAACACACGCACGTCAGCACGTTCGCCTGCTCGACCGCGCGCCGCACACGCCACGCCTCTTGCATCGTCAGCGTAAGTGGCTTTTCGATAAAGAACGGCAAGCCACGTTGCGCGACCTCAATGGCAATATCCGCATGCGAACCGGTCGGCGTGCAAATGTACACCGCGTCCAATTTTTCTGCGTCGAGCATTGCGCGATAATCGGCGTACTCGCGCGCCTGCCATTTGACCGCAAGTGTGTGCACGCGGTCCGGCAAAATATCGGCAACGGCAACAATTTTTGCATCAGGCACATCGGCGAGACAACCAGCGTGAACATTTGCCATGCGTCCCGCGCCAATCATTCCAATTCGAGTGGTCATGCTAAATTTCCCTGGCGCGCCAAGTGGACTTTGTATTCGTAGCGGTCAGCGCGATATAAGGACGCGGTGTATTCGACTGGACGCATGTTCGTGGTAAACGTAACTCGACGCCGCACGAGTAGAGGTGAGCGCGGGGCAATTTTCAACTTGCGCGCGACATCGGCGTTCGCAATTTGCGACGCGATGGATTCTTCGGCTTCGATCAAGGGAATGCCAAAATTATTTTCAATCGTATCGTACAAGGAAATGCGATTCAGGTCTTGTTGAGCAAGGAGATTGCCAATCGAGGGAATCCAGTAACCGCGCGCCACAGCGATGGGTTCGCCGTCGGCAATCTGCACACGCTCAAGGTGAAACGCGCCTTCATCCGCGCCGAGGTTGAGCGCGCGCCGCGCATCGGATGGCGGCTCGACCATCTCGGCGCAAACCAATTTGAACTGGGGAACGATTTGTCGGATCTGCATTTCTTCGGCAAAACTGGTCAGACGCATCAGGTTTTCTTCAAGCTTGGCACGACGCACAAAGGTGCCCTTGCCGGCTTGACGATAGATCAATCCTTCGCGCGCGAGATCGTGCACGGCACGACGCACGGTGGTGCAACTGAGCGCGTAACGGCGCATCAATTCATGTTCGGTGGGCAAAGCATCGCCCGGCTTGTAATCGCCATGCGCGATTTGGCGTCGCAACGTTTCGGCAAGCCAGTGATAAAGTGGGGAATAACGAGCGGGACTCATCGGAGCGGATTCCTCCTCGAACCACTCAAATAGTGCACTATTGCACTATTAGGAGTATAGCACGAAGCACAGCGGTTGTCAAACAGATTTGAGCGCAAAAGAATGCATCGT
>CAZPIR010000024.1:10212-16819 GCA_964586085.1 uncultured Anaerolineaceae bacterium
AATGGAACATTCCCTGCATCCATCATTCTGATTGCATCCATCCCTCTTTCGCATTATAATAACCGCAATTTGATCGCAAGGAATATCTATGAGCATCGCACCGGGCGACCAACTAGGTGTCTATCGAATCATCGAACCGCTTGGTCAAGGCGGCATGGCGACCGTCTACAAAGCATACCACCCTGCCCTCGACCGTCATGTGGCAATTAAAATTCTCCACCCCGCTTTCAAAGAAGACCAGAATTTTATCGCACGCTTTGAACGCGAGGCGCGCATCGTCGCCAAACTCGACCACCCCAACATTGTGCCCGTTTTCGATTTTGCTCAACACGACGAGATGCCTTATCTCGTCATGCGTTACATTGAAGGCAAAACACTCAAAGCCATTTTACGCGAGACCGCCACACCTTTGCCTCTAGAGCGTGTGCTCGCATTTCTGCAACCCATCGCCGATGGCTTGACGTACGCACACACTCAGGGTGTCTTGCATCGCGACATCAAACCATCCAACATTATTCGCGCGCACGATGGACACATTTATCTCACCGATTTTGGTCTCGCGCGCATCGCGCAATCCGGCGAATCCACCATGTCCCAGGACATGCTGATCGGCACGCCGCAGTACATTTCGCCGGAGCAAGCTCAGGGTTCACCGCTGAGCGAACGCACCGATATTTATTCGCTCGGCGTGATTCTGTTCGAGATGCTCACCGGGCGCGTGCCCTTTACCGCCGACACGCCGTACGCCATCATCCACGATCACATCTATTCGCCCTTGCCGTTACCGACGACAATCAACCCGGCACTAACGCCGGAGATTGAACGTGTTTTACTCAAAGCACTTGCCAAAGACCCGAACGCGCGTTATGCGAGCGCGACCGAATTAATGTCCGCGCTGGCAACCGCCTCGTCAAGCCCGGTCGCGCCGACAACGCTCACCCCGGCGCCGGCGCCCATCATCGCGTACCCTGCACCTTCATCCATCGCACAGATGCCGCCCCCGCCGGAACCAATCATGCCGCCGGCACCTCAAGCAAAATCCAGGTTCAATCCAATCACGTGCGGCATTCTCGCCATGTTCGCGCTCCTCCTGCTCGTCGGCTGTGGTGTGATTGCATTCAATCGGCGCGATGATATTGCACGCGCGGTGCGGCTCGCGCCATCGGGACAAAACGAGTCGGTCCGCGAAGCGCGTGACCGTGTGATGGCAAATCCGAACGACCCCAGCGCGCACGTTCGCCTCGCCGAAGCGCTCGCGAATGCCAATCAACTCGAAGCCGCATTTTCTGAATTCGATCAAGCGATTGCGCTCAATCCCAAACAACCCGAAGCATACCTGCGCGCCGGCGCGCAAGCCGAACGCGTCAACGACCTGGATCGCGCGCTCAAATATTATCAAGCCGGTTTGCAAGCCGTGCCCGATAATCAAACTCTGCTCTTGAACAGCGGTGACGTGTACCTGAAGCAGAAAAAATACGAAGACGCGCGCGCCATATTCGACAAGGCATTGCGCTTTGACAGCAGTAACGCGCAAGCGATTTGGCGCATGGGCGAGTATTACCGTTTAACCGGACGGCTCGCCGATGCCCTGCGCGATTACACGCGCGCCATTGCGATTGATCCCAATTTGCCGGAAGCCCATTACGGACTGGGCATGCTCGCCCTGCAACGCGGCGCAACCGACGAAGCGCGCCGACAATTTCAAATGGTCGTCAACAATCCCAAAACCTTGCCCGACATGAAAGACGAAGCGCAAAAACAGCTACGCGCGCTCGATAAAAAATAGACATGCCTGAACTCACTGTGTCCACAATCGAACGCGCACGACGTGACATGACCGATCTGCGGCGCGGCTTGACCCAGATCGCAACCTGGCTCGACACACCGACGAGTCTCGCGCAAATTCGCGCGCAACTCGCGCAACTCGACGAATTCATTGACCGTCTCAATGCTGAACTCGAAGCGCAAGAAAAAGAACGCGCACAACTCGAAGGGCTTGTTGCGGTCAGTCGCACGGTCAACTCCACCTTGCACCTGGACGACGTGTTGAATCGCGCGATGGATGTGATGATCCAGGTCACCGGCGCCGAGCGCGGTTTTTTGGTGTTGTTCGACGCCACTGGCAATCTGGCATTCCAGGTCGCGCGCAATCTCGATCACTCGGCGATTGCCAGTCCCGCGTTTGAGGTCAGCCGCAGTATCGTCGAGCGCGCGGCACGCACCGGACAACCGGTCATCACCACCGACGCGCAGAGCGATCCGCGTTTCTCGGAACAAGAAAGCGTCGTCACCCTCTCGCTTCGTTCGATTCTCTGCATTCCTTTACAAGCCAAAGAGCGCGTCATCGGCGCGGTCTACGTGGACAATCGTTTACACACCGGCACGTTTCACCAAAAAGATTTGAATACTCTGCGCGCATTCGCGAACCAGGTCGCCATTGCGATTGAGAACGCGCAACTGTTCGAGAGTGTGCAACAAAAGATGACCGAGATCGCCGCGCTCAAAACATTCCAGGATAATATTTTTGCTTCGATTGCATCCGGCGTTTTGGCAACCGATTTGCAAGACCGCATCACCGCATTCAACCGCGCCGCCGAATTGATCTTTGCAACGCCGGCAACTGAATCACTGGGACACCCGTATCGCGAAACACTCCGCGCTCTGCTCGACACGAATTTGTCCGGCTTGGTCGAGCGCGTGAAAAATGCCGGCGAAGAAACCGTCTCCGCTGAAATTATTTCCGAATTGCCGGAACGCGGCGCAGTCAATTTAAATTTCAGCGTGTCCGCGCTCAAGGATGCGAGCGGCAATCCGCAGGGCTTGACCATCGTCGTGGACGACCTCACCGCGCAACGCCGGCTCGAAGCAACCAGCGAAATGTTTCGCCGCTATGTTGCGCCCGCCGTCGTGGATCGTTTGCCCAACAACCCGGACGAATTAAAACTTGGTGGCACACGCCAAGAGATTACGATTTTGTTCGCCGACATTCGCGGCTTTACCAAGTTCAGCGAGCCGCTTCCGCCGGAAGAATTGGTGGATGTGCTCAACGAGTACTTGTCCGTTGCCGCCGATGCGATTTTGCAACAGGAAGGTATGCTCGATAAATTTATGGGCGATGCCGTGATGGGGGTGTTCAACGCGCCACTTTTGCAAACCGATCATGCGTTACGCGCCGCGCGCGCCGCGCTCGCCATGCAAACCGCCGTCGCCGAGTTGCACACACGGTTACCCAAAGCGTTGCGCTTGCAGTACGGCATCGGCATTCACACCGGCGACGCGGTCATCGGCAACGTCGGCACGCAACAACAAATGAATTTCACCGCCATTGGCGATGCAGTCAATGTGGCTAAGCGTTTACAGGAAAACGCCAAGGGGGGACAAATCATTCTGAGCAAATCCACCTACCATCAAATTCGCGTCCATGCGCAGACACGGAAATTATCCGCGTTGCGCGTCAAGGGACGCGCCGCATCCGTTGATGCGTGGCGATTGGTGAAACTCCATGTTTGAATTATGCTTTCTCGGCACGTCGGCGTCCGCGCCCAGCATCGAACGCAACATGACCTCCACGATGTTGATTCACGAAGGTCAACGTTGCCTGCTCGATTGCGCCGAAGGCACGCAACGCCAAATTTTGCAAAGCGGCCTAGGCTTCAAAGACCTGCATCGCATTTTTCTCACGCACGGGCATCTCGATCACATCCTGGGTCTGGGCGGCATCGTCTCGACGTTCGGACGCTGGGAAGCGATCAATCGCATCGAGATTTACGCCGGACGTTGGGCACTCGATCGCGTGCGTGATTTAATGAAGGTCGTTCTGCGCGGCAAAGAAGTGGACATTGACATTGATTTCATCGAGGTCAAACCGGGAATTTTGGTAGAAGAAAAAAATCTCAAGATTTCCGCTTTCCCGGTTTTGCATCGCGGCACTGGTTGTTTTGGTTACGTGTTCGAGGAAAAAACCCGGCGCCCATTTTTGGTCGAGCAAGCCGAAGCGCTCGGCGTACCCATCGGACCTGAACGCCGCCGACTCGTTGCCGGCGAGTCGCTCACGCTCGCCGATGGTCGCGTGGTCACACCCGACCAGGTTCTCGGCGAACCGGTGCGCGGCACCAAGCTCGTTTACGTCGGCGATGTCGCGCGTATGGACGAAGTGCTCGAACCGGCGCGCGGCGCGGATGCGCTGGTAACCGAAGCCACGTTCGTCGCGGCAGAAACTGAAATCGCACGCCAGTTCGGACACATCACCGCGGCAGAATCGGCAACCTGCGCGCGCGATGCCGGGGTCAGCGCGCTCTACCTCACACACATTTCACGCCGTTATTCCGGCGCAGAAATCCAAGCCGAAGCGCGCGCGATTTTTCCCAACACCGTCGTAGCAAACGACCTGGATCGCGCCATCATCAAACGAACATAATCGCAAGGGGTGACTATGGACACACAGACCAAATATCATTTTACCTGGGACATGCTCGGCGACATTCAAGCGGGGCGACCAAACCTGGGTTTTACGACGCGGCTCGAAGTGTATCGCCTGATGCAGTACTGCTTTCGCGATGTGATCGAGCAAAAGTATGGCACGCTCGCCGCCGATGAAATTTTTTACGCGGCAGGCAAACTCGCGGGGCAGGAATTTTTCAAACACGCGTTGAAACCCAGCAACAATCTAAATGAATTTGTCGCGCAACTGCAAACTGTTTTGAAAGACATGGGCATTGGTATTCTGCGCATCGAACAAGCCGACATTGAACAAGGCAAGTTTGTGCTCACCGTCTCGGAAGACCTGGATTGTTCCGGTTTGCCGGAACTCGCGTACGAAATCTGCACCTACGACGAAGGGTTTATCGCCGCGCTGATGGAAGGTTTTACCGGCAGACCATTTCGCGTTAAAGAAGTGGATTGTTGGTGTACGGGCGACCGCACATGTCGCTTTACCGCGCAAGCCATAAATTGAAATGAACGACACTGCTCGACCCGAACTTGAATTACTCGCGCAAGCTATACGCGCCCTCCGTGATGCGTTGCGCGACATCACACCCTCCGCCGAACTAGCACCGCCGCTGGACAGCCACACCGACCTCGTCGAACTGTATGCGGAAATGTTGGCTCTGCGCGTGTTTGGGCTAGCCCTCGCCAAAGGCGATTTATCCCAACAATTGCAAGTCAAGGGACAATTTGCCGGCGCGCTCAAAGCTCTCCAAGCCAATCTCCGCCACCTAACCTGGCAAACGCAAATGATTGCGCAAGGCGATTTTTCCCAGCGTGTTCATTTCATGGGCGAGTTTGCCACCGCGTTCAACACGATGGTCGAACACCTCGACCGCGCGCGTCAAGAACTCGTCGAAAGCGAGCGACGTTATCGCCTACTCGCCGAAAACGCGACGGATGTCATTTGGATCATGGACGTGACCGGCAAGTACACGTACGTCAGTCCCTCCGTCGAACGTTTGCGCGGCTACACTCCCGAAGAAGTTCTGCAACAATCGCTAGACGAAGCCGTTTGTCCTGGTTCGATCAACATCGTTCGCGATGGTTTGCAATTCTTTATTGATGAAATCAAGGGCGGGCGACGGCGCACGCCCAGACCGGTATTCATCGAACAGCCCTGCAAAGATGGTTCGACCGTGTGGACCGAGGTCATCGCGCGAGTGATCTATGATCAAGCCAATCAGCCCATCGGAATCCTCGGCGCGACCCGCGACATTACCGAACGACGCAAGCTCGAAGTCGAAAATCAGCGCCGCACAGAAGAGTTGGCGATCTTGTATCGCATCGGCAACCGCGTCGCGGCATCGCTCGCACTCGATCAACTTTCGCTGGCTTTGTACGAAGAGATCAAACACATCATGCCGGTGGATGCTTTTTACGTCGCCGTCTACGACAATGAAACCGACCTGATCTCGTTTCCATTCATCGTCGAAGGGATGAACGAACAAGGTCCCATCTTTGGTAAAATGGAACCTCGCGATCTAAAAACACAACCGGGTTTGACCGGTTATATCATCCAATCTCAAAAAACTCTTTACGTGCCAGACCTGGCAGAACCGCCTACCGTATTGACAGTCCAAGCCATTCCCCTATCCCAAAAACTTTCACGCACTTATCTCGGCGTACCTTTTTTCCTGCGCGGGCAAGTGATTGGCATCTTGTCAATGCAAACTTTTCTCCCCAATTCGTATACCGCTGATTTGATTCGCCTCGCCGAAACCATCGCCACCGAATTGGCTTTTGCCGTTGACAATGCGCGCTTGTACGAAAAAGCCCAGCGACTCGCCATCACCGATACCTTGACCGGTTTGTACAATCGCCGGCATTTTTACGCCCTCGCGCTCAACGAAATCGAACGTGCGCGCCGGTATCATCGCTCGCTCGCTGTCATTATGCTTGACCTCGATAAATTTAAACACATCAACGACACGTACGGTCATCCGGCAGGCGACAAGGTTTTGCAAGCACTCGCCCGGTTATGCCACAAACAATTACGCACCGTAGACATTGTGGGGCGTTATGGCGGCGAAGAATTTATCGCGTTGTTGCCAGAGACCGCACGACACGGCGCCGTCATCGCCGCTGAACGCATCCAAAACGGCGTATGTGCAACAGTGGC
>CAZPIR010000025.1:0-11855 GCA_964586085.1 uncultured Anaerolineaceae bacterium
CTTTTTATACTGGGCAAAATCTTGCTTTGAAATAAGATTACTCATCCACATTGATGTACTGCAGGGGGCTTTGGCCCACCCTTTGAATGATTTTGGGGTACCTGCTTTTCAAGTTTTTCTTCTCAATTGAGACCACGTTGATTTGATGCCACCAGTCATCTCCAAAATCAAACCAATATCCAAAAACGTCATCTTTCTTTAATTTTAGACTGTCAATTTTGGTTTGCTTGACGTCGCCTTCATTCTCATCCTCTTCGGCTATATCATCGAAAGACCTGGACAAACCATATCGCTTGGCTTTGGGGTCACCCGGTCCTTTACCGCCAAATTGAAACTCGTACAAATGCTCATCTTCGCGGTTGAACGCCTTGAAAATAGCATCATGGAGTTTTTCAAGAGGTTGATCGCCTCGAATTTCTAT
Source organism: uncultured Anaerolineaceae bacterium (assembly GCA_964586085.1). Classification (GTDB taxonomy): domain Bacteria; phylum Chloroflexota; class Anaerolineae; order UBA4142; family UBA4142; genus JACRBM01. The sequence continues at coordinate 422 of CAZPIR010000025.1, forward strand.
GGTTCTAGAAACGACTGGGTTTTTCTTGACAAATGTTTTTGTTATTGGACCGCTTATTAGGAAAACGTCCAGTGTGTATATGTTTGTTTTTCTCTCACGCATATTGTTTGTCCTGTTTTCCGCTTGAACATAATCCTTGAAGGAAGCTTGGTGGAATCCACTCTTGCCAACCGCGTTATCGCTTTGCCCGGGGGTCGAGCACATCGCGCAGACCATCACCAAGCAGGTTGAAGCCGAACACGGTGATGAACAACGCCAAACCTGGAAAAATCGGATACCACCAATACTGCGGCACGTAACTGCGCGCCGCGCTAAACATCGCGCCCCACTCCGGCGTCGGCGGTTTTGCGCCCACACCGACAAAGCCGAGCGCCGCCGCCGTGAGAATCGCAAAGCCCATATCGAGCGACATTTTCACGATGATCGGCGACGTGATGTTGGGCAGAATGTGCGTAAAGATGATGCGCCAGTGACTCGCGCCGGACGCGCGCGCGGCTTGGACGTACAAATCCTGTTTGCGTGCGGACACTTCGGCTTGCACGAGACGCGCATAGCCGGGCCACCACACGAGCGCAATCGCGAGCATCATATTTTGAATGCTCGCGCCGAGCGCGGCGGCAATCGCAATCGCGAGAATCAAACTCGGCACGGTCAGAAAAATATCGGTGAACCGCATGATGACTTCGTTGATCAATCCACCGAAATAACCGGCGAGCGCGCCAAGCAAAATGCCAATCGTCGTCGCGACGATCAACACGATCACGCCAATCGAAAGCGAGATGCGCGAGCCGATGACGACGAGCGAAAAAATATCGCGCCCCACTTCATCCGTGCCAAACCAATGCGTCGCGCTCGGTCCCTGAAAACGTTCCTTGAGGTGAATCGAACCTTCGGCGTCTTGTGGAAATGGCACCAAGTACGGACCCAGGATCGCGACGAGGAAAATAAATACAATCATCGCCAAACCGAGCAAGGACAATTTACTTTGGCGAAAGCGATAAAAGCCGCGTTGCCAATTTTCGATGCGCGATTGATTTTGTTCGCGCCAGCGAGCAAGTGGGTTGGGTGCCAACGTAGTCATATCAAATGCAACTTGTTCTGTCATTTCGAGCGGAGCGAGAAATCCGCGTTTATATGCGTGAGCGATTTCTCGCCGCTACGCGGCTCGAAATGACATGAGAAAAATTTACGTGTATAGAATCCTGGGATCGAACAGACCGTACATTAAATCAATCACCAAATTCAAAATGACGAACGCCACACCAATCAAAAGCGTCACACCCATAATCGGCGCAAAGTCGAGCGAGATGATCGAGGTCGTCGCGTACAAGCCGATGCCGGGCCAATCGAACACCGTCTCGACGAGCACCGAGCCGCCGAGCAACCAGCCAAAGTACAAACCGATCACGGTGAGCGTGGAGATGAATGCGTTCTTGAGCACGTACTTGAACAGAATCAAATTCATCGGCAAGCCGAGTGCGCGTTCGGTCAGCACGTAATCCTGTTGTAGAATTTCGAGCACACTCGCGCGCATCATGCGCGTAATCGTCGCGAGCGGCGACAGCGACAGCGCGAACGCCGGCAAAATCATGTGCTTGAGCGCGGTGAAAAACGCGTCCCCGTTTTGCGCGAGGAGCGCGTCAATCGTGATAAAGCCGGTCACAATCTGCGGCGGCGCTTCGAGCGTGGGGAAACGCGAACCGAGCGGCAAGATACCCAGGATGATGCCAAAGATAATTTGAAAGAGAAGCGCGAGAAAAAAACGGGGCGAGGAAATCGAAGCGAGTGAAAAAACGCGAATCAAATTATCGGGCCACCGGTCGCGGGCAACCGCGGAGATGATGCCAAACGGAATGCCCAGGATGATGGCGACGAACATCGAAGCGAGAATCAATTCAATCGTCGCCGGGAAAAAGAGTTTCAGGTCATCCGCGACCTGACGACGCGTCATGATCGAGCGACCAAAATCGCCGCGCACGATGCCGGTGATGTAACGCCCGTACTGCACCGGCAGGGGTTGATCCAAGCCGTACTCTTTGGCGAGCGAAGCGATCTCTTCTTTCGTCGCCTGCGGACCAGCGACGAGCATCACCGGGTCGCCGGGGATGAGATGCGAAATGGTGAACGTCAACAACGACAACCCGAACAAGACCGGGATCATGAACAAGATGCGGCGAATCAGATAAGATGCCATGGGATCAATTGAATGTAGGGGCGTAGTAAGCTACGCCCCTACACAAGACGTTCTTATTTCAATGAAATCGGAAAGAACTCGATTGCATTCGAGGCGACGGGCACAAATTTCCAACCGGTCACCGAATCGCGGAAAGCGAGCTTGCGTTTTTCGAGCACGCCGAAAATATCCGGCGCGTCTTCGACGAGTTGTTTTTGCAAATCGCCGTATGCTTTGATGCGGTCGGCTTCGGTCGTGGCAGTGCGGGCTTTGTCAATCAAGCCATCCACGACCTTGCTGTTGTACGTCGGATTCGTCCAGTTGCCATTTTGCGAACCGTGATAGGTTGGGTATGCGATGTTGTCCGGGTCGCCATAGTTCGCGGTCTGGTACACGGGGAAGAAATCGGGCGTGGTCTTGGGGTCTTTGGTCAACGCGACCATGTCCGTCCACACCAATTGTTTCATGTCGAGTTCGATGTTCAACTTCTTCAACGCGTCGAGCAAGATCAAACCAAACTTGCGTTCGATTTCCAAACCGGACACGTAAATGTACGAAACCTTGACGCCACCGTTCGGGTATTTCGATTTCGCGAGCCATTCTTTTGCCTTGGCAAGATCGGTGCGCGGCACGTCGAGTTTCGGATCGGCACCCAGGATGCCGGGCGGCAGAGGACCGACCATCAACGCGGCATGATCGGTGCCTTCAGCATCGAGCATCGCCGCATAATCGAACGCATACGCAACGGCTTTACGCAAATTCACATCCGCGAACGGACCACTTTGCGTGTTGAACTTGAGCGAGAACGTGCGATATTCCGGTTCCATCACGAGCACAACACCGGGCGAACCTTTCAGCGCGACCATGTCATCATAGGTCAGGTCAACCGCGACGTGCGCATCACCTTTTTGCACAGCGAGACGTTGCGACGAGGTTTCGCGCGTAATCTTCCAAATCGCGCCGGTCAAATTGCCACCGCCATCTTTTTTCCAATAACCTTGGAAACGTTCGAGTTCGTAGAGGTTGCCGGGTTCCCAGCGTTTGATCGTGAACGGACCCGAACCAGCTTCGTGATCTTTGAGCCAGGTCTGTCCCTCGTCCGCACCCTTGTTCGCTTCGACAACCTTGGGATTGACGATGAACATCCAGGGCAGAACGGACATGAACGGCGCGAACGGCTGAGTCAATTTGATCTTGACGGTGTTGGCATCAACGACGGTCGTGCTCTTTTCGTCCATCGCCGAGGCGAACATCCAGTTGCCGCCCTTTTTCAATTTGAGCGAGCGATTAAACGAGTACTGCACGGCTTCGGCGGTGACGGGTGAACCATCGTGGAACTTGGCATCTTTGACGAGCTTGAACGTGTACTCCAAACCATCCGCGGAAACCGTCCACGATTCGGCGAGCGCGGGCACGACCTTGGCAGGATTGCCTTCGTAACGGACGAGCGGATCGTAGACATTGCGTTGCATCGCGCGGTTCGAGTAACCATCACCGGTGTGCGGATCCAACAGGCTAATGTCTTGACCACTCGCGACGACGAGCACCTTGGGCGTCGCCGGTTGCGCGGCGGTCGTCGGTTTGGGTGCGTCCGTTGGCTTGGGCGCATCCGTCGGTTTGGCAACCGGCGCGGATGTTGCCGCAGGAGCACTTGTTGCCGCCGGCGCGGTTGTCGCGGCGGGCTTGGGCGCAGACGTGGGTGCGGCTGTCGGCGCGGGGGCAGGCGCGCACGCAACCACAATGATTGCAAGAGCGACCAATGCCACGATTAAAACGCGGCTGAAAAATTTAGACATACTTCTCCTCCTGTATGAATATGGGACCGCAATCCTCACACGAGGATTGTCATCTCGCTGGGCAGGGAAAAAAGGTGGTCAAACATTTAGCGCGTGGTTTTGTTGAGGAAGCACCAACGAACGCTGAAAGACACAAACAAATAGGTATGACCAATTTGAGACTATTCTATGTGATTCCCCATTCTTGTCAATGAGCTTGCCATTTTTTCATTGACACCCCGCCTGGTTTGTAGTACAACATGCACAATCCCAGTTCATCCACGCGGCTTGATCAACGCGTGGATGGTACATTTTGCACAAGATTAGAAACGGAGTAAATCAAATGCCCACCCATCAATTAAAAAATCGAATCGAAGCCGAAGATTTGATTCGCGGCTTGACTTTGCTTGGCACTGGCGGCGGCGGTCGCCCCGATGCCGGACGCGAATCGCTCGCACGCATCCTCGACCAAAACAAACCAATCGGTTGGACGGATGCGCGCGAGCTATCCGACGATGGTTATGCGTGCGCCGTGTTTTCGGTCGGCTCGACTGCGCCGCGTACCGCCGATTTTGTCGAAGGGCAAAATTATTCGGGCTATGGCACGCGCGCACAGGGAACCGCCATGCCACGCGCCGTGCAAGAGCTTGAAGCGTACTCGGGCAAAAAGATCACGACGATTTTTCCAATCGAATTGGGCGCGAACAACACCGCCACGCCGATGTATGCCGCCGCCGCGCTCGGCTTGCACTTGATTGACGGCGATGCAAGTGGACGCGCAGTACCGGAAGCGAGTCAGGTCACGCCGGCCATGCAAACACAATCGTTCTGCCCCGCCGCCGTCGCCGACGAATGGGGCAACGTTCTGGTACTAAAACACGCCACGAGTCTCGACGTTGCGGAAGCCGTCGCCAAAGCAATTTCGGTTATCACCAAAATGCCGGACACGTACGCGATTTGCGCCGTCGCCGCGTACTTGATGCCGGTCGCCGCAATGAAGCGCGCGGTCATCCTGGGAACGATCAGTCGTTCCTTCACTGCCGGCAAAATCATTCGCGAGGCACGTGAAGGCGGGCATGACCCGGTTGCCGCCGCCGCGAAATGTCTGAACGGCGCGGTGTTGTTCAAGGGCACAATCAACCAACGTGAGTGGGAAAGCAAAGGGGGCTATCAAATCGGCACGACCGACATTGCGGGCGAAGGTGAGTATGCCGGTCACGCCTTTCGCATCTGGTTTAAGAACGAGCATCACATCACTTGGCGCGATGGTGTGCCATTCGTAACCAGCCCCGACTTGATCGCGGTCGTCGCCTCGGACACCGGCGAGCCAATCACGAACACCTATCTTGCGGAGGGAATGCAGGTCGCTGTGATTGGTGCACCGGGAGATTCATCGTTCAGAACACCGATTGGCGTTGCAACGTTGGGACCCAAGCATTTCGGATTCGACTTGGAATATCGTCCCATCGAAAACCTGCTCCACTAATCACCAATCTAGCCAACTAACCCAAAAAATGTTTCTGCACGGGAACGCTGATCAGCGTTCCCGTTTTTCTTGCGGTAAATATAAATTACCGGGGCGCGTCCGATCTTTTGCGCCGCGCCAATAGCTTGGGGGAACAGCACGAGGAACAAACATACCGAGAGCAAGTAGAGCATCCAAAAAATCGTCGGCGAGTTGAGCGCGACTTGATCCTCTTTGAGATCGCGCACACTGAGGACTCATTAACGCATCGAATATCCGGCGTGGCACTCGTCGCCGAATGTTTTCCTTTGACCTGCTCCTGAAGCCTGGTCTCGAAAAGTCAATGTTGCTTTTCTGAATATGGTATTTCTATTTGAGGGTGGTCCTGTTCAGTGCTTGGAGTAATTTTGGCATGTACTCCGAAATAGTCATGCCACTCTTTTCATAGTCGGCTAACTGTTCAGCGAGCGGACGTACGAGTAACATGCCGGCTTGTTCTTCGCGCACAATGGCGCGCTCGCGTCGTTCGAGGGCAAGCAAACGCACTTGAATCGCACGGATGACACACTCTTTGATCACCGTGTCCCAGGTTTGATAGCTTTGGGGCACGCGCGGTTTGAGGTCTGCCCACAATTGGTCAGCTTGCGCGCGATCAATCACACCCAGATTGGCATCCACCAAAGGATTGATGATGGGGTGCATCGCTTCGTGTTGAAGCAAGCCGATATTGGGGTCTTCGGCAGGACCGTTGATGATGTAACTGGTTTTGGCGATGCTCGGTCCATAGCCGCGCCAATACGCATCGAGCAAATTCGGCAACAGGACAATGGAGGCATCTTTAGCCGGTTCGCCTTTGAGATAGGCAAACGTCGTTTGCAATGCTGGGTCGAGCAAAGCTTGATACCGCGCCGCTTCGGCATCGTACGCGGGCTTGTGTTTGCGCCACAATGCGGCAAGGTCGGCTTCTACGTAGAAATCGCGTAACGCGACATCAAACCCGTTGAACAACAATGCCGGCGCATTCACCCACCAGCCCTCTGCCTGGCGCGCAAAGGTTGGCGGCACATCACGTTGCAAGATCCAATGCACGCAATTGCTTTCATGAATTTGACGACACATTTGCATGTACGGGCGGAGCCGATCAAGACTGGGCAAGGTTTTACCGGCAAGCTCGGCGCGTACCGCTTGGCGAACGGGGTGCATGCCTTTGTCGTTGTTTTCATCATCGTAGTCGGCTGCATTCAACGCCGCCATCAAGGTGAATAATCGCTCGTCCGCTTGGATCGTAATCGTGCTCGATAAAGACACGGGGTTCGATTTGGTTGGCTCGGCACGTCCAAGCAACTCGGCCCCTAACAGAATGAGGAATCCGACCATAATCAAAATCAACGGTATGCTCAAGGCAATTAGAATCCGGCGACGTGTCATCGCAACTAACTCTCTCCAAAAGATGTGAAGTGTTTGATTATTGTGTAGGTCGCACGAGGGTACCCGTGAGCACGCCGACGCCGAGCAGGATCAACGCAATCGGTCCGATTTTGCTCAGGTCGAGATCGAAAAAGAACGTCAGAGCCAAGACGGTCAGAAACACGCCGAGGACGATTGAGCTAATCACCGCACCGGTCGCTTGGCTACCCCGGTTATGGTACATGTTCCACGCCGCGCTGAACGAGCCAAACGCGGGAATGAGAATGAACACGGCCCACCAATTGTCGAGCATGGGCATGCCCATGTTTTGCAACAGAAAAATCACGCCCAGTACAATCATGACCGCCCCACCGATCCACGCGCCGCCGTGATTCGCGCGATGTTCGGCGCGACGTTGTTCGCGTGGACTGGCTTGCTCTTGCACTTGATTGTTCGAACTTGGGTTGTTGGTTGGATCGGTACTCATTTTGATTCTCCTTATTTTGAAATGTGGTAAACACAATGATTCAACTGGTTTGAGTTAGTCGAATCAAATAGCGGTTGTGGGTGCCGGCTTTTGTAAAAACCGTTTTCCTTCAACCCAAACGATGCCGAGCGCCCACAGTACATACACCACCGTATAACCCCAAAATATATTTTCGAGGGAGACCCAGCCCAAGCCGGTGGTTACAAACGCAAATCCAAAATTGGAAGCGAAATGGAACAGCGATACGATAACCAAACTCCCGGAACGATTGTACCCCCACGCCACAATCACCGAATAACACACGATCTCCAACCAAAACAGCCATTCGGGAATCGGTGTTGGCGCGACGAGATGTAAAATAGAATGCCAGACAGCAATCGCCAAACCCAGGATGAGCGCAGATATGAGCCGGCTGTACCGTTGTTGCAAACGCGGCAATGCAAAACCGCGCCAGCCCAGTTCTTCGCCGGTCGCGCCTTGAATCAAGTTAAAGACGATCATCCAGAACAAGGTGGTCCCTGTGATGCTCGTGCTCGCGGCGGCGGGTTTGCCGCCCAGGGCGATATATCCCCCTGCCAATGTCACAGCAATAACGAGCGGCATCAATCCAAACAAGTACCATCCCGGATGAACGCGCCACTGGTACCAACCGGCAAATAGATTACCGATTCCTCGCCGTCCGCTGATGATTCCCACCACCAACACCGCCGCCACGTTAGGCGTCCATGATGCAATTGCAGTCAGCCAATCCAGCACAAAGGGAGAAATCGAAACCAGGGTAAAGATTCCCCCGATAACCATTAACGTCAGGAAAAAGAACACATCTGCCAACACAAAGAACGCGCCAAGCGGGTATTTCTTGATGAGATTCTTTTCGTTGGCGGCTAAGGTTTTGTTTTTCATAGCACCTGACATCTTGACTCATCCTTCCTCGGCGGAACGAGGTTCGGCGGCGTTCGCCGGTTTCGCCTTGGCAACGACTTGTTGATAAGGGATGACCATTTGTTTTTTGACCATCTTGTTGAACTTTTCCCGAATCGGCGGCAAATCAACAATGGGTGTGACAAATGTATTTTGCACCGTCGTATTCCATTCGGACTGGGGAAAAGTTTTGTATAGCCCGATTTTTTCATACGCGTGATGGTCGGCTTTGAAAACCATGCGCAAGCGTCCGTACATATCATCGCGGAAAATTTTCATCCCGCCTACGCCGAGAAACGTTTGCGTACGCACATAACCGACCTGAGCATACGCCATCGCGCGCGCCATCAATTGATCGATCCAGCGATCCAGGTCGGCGGAGTCACCGCTTTCGTCAGTGACCACGTCAACCAGGTTCGCGCCCTGAAACTCAAAGAACCCGCGCATCATTTCCATCAAGTTGGGTTCTTGCCCCAACGGTCCAGAAACGACGAGCGCGATTTGTTTGTTTATGAGTACAGGCGTGTGCGTGTTGAAAAAGATGCGGTCGAAAAAAGTTTTCCAGCGCGCCGAGAGATAGCGGTCCACCATTTGCCCCGCATAGACGAGCACATCGGCAGTCATTACGGTTGATTTGTAAAATTCGACATAGCCATCTTTGTCGGTAAAGGCGCAATGATTCTCCGCGCTACATTCCAGACAACCGATGCAACTCGATTTGATGTCAATGTCATAAATGTTGACGACGCGCACTTCGCCGTTAAAGGCACTGCGGCAACGCGCAACCATCTTTGCCAAATTGCTGTCGGGTGATTTTGCATCGTGCAAAATGACGACCTTTTTCCCGCGTGTCGAAACGGGATTCGGCGCGAGTTCGGATTGGTACGCAAACTCGCGCCAGGTGAGCGGCAGATAGCGTCGCTGAGTGGGCACGCGATTTTTGACGGCGTCGAAAAATTGTTGCGCAAAATGCTCCAACTGTTGCCGACTTTCTTCTTTCATCAGGTCGTACATGTCGGGCGAAAATGAGTCCACAAAACGCATTCCTAAATCGTCGCAGATGCCGTGAATGTAATTGTGCGCGGTGTGATCGAAAAAGTGAATCGAGGTCGAAAGCGACGCGGCGTACTTGTTTGCAAAAGCATCCTGTGCACCGCGCTCGAACACCAATTCGATAAAACGTTTATAGTGCGAGTGGACGGTGAGGATGTACAACGGAAAACCCCACAGCACGCCCTCGGCACTGCGGACTTGGTCAATGACCTGGTCGAAGACAGCGTGCTCGTTTTCGAGGCGCTTGAGACGTTGCGCGATGTGGAGAATGTTGAATTCGTGTTGCGGAAATACCTTGGCGAGATACGCCACGTACTGCATCGTGACGCTCAGGTCACCTTTGGGACTACCATTCAGGACAACGATTTTCATGATCCTTGCTCCTTTCGATGGACAAACAAATCAGTTTGCCCAAAAATTATGTTTGAATTTTATTATTGTCGGTGATTGATTGTTCAGGTTACTCCTCCTGCGACAATAATCAGAAAGATGCTTCCGAATGCAATGTGGGGTTGTGGCGCAAGCACAAAAACCAGGATCGTTAAAGGCGCACTAGGTGCGCCTGCACTTATTTTTTATCGCCCTGCATTTCGCCCTTGAAAAAAAAGATCGCCAGGGCAAAGACAAGAACCGCATAGATGATCGTCCAGAGCAAGTGAACGGGTAGCCCGTCGTAATTCCCGGCAAGCGGCGCTTTCGCTACTTCGACAGCGTGAGAAAAGGGAAGTAAATTTGCCACGACTTTGTATACATCGCCCATCAGGTTCAAGTCAAACCACATCCCGCCCAAAAACGACACAAGCATGATCAGGATGGAAGCAATCCCTCCGACCTGCTTATCGTTGAAAACACAACCGAGCAACAAGCCAAAGCCAATAAACATCACTGCCGAGGGAATCAATAGCAAGATGGCAACGACCAAATCGGAATTCAACGGTAATCCAAAGAACAAAGCCGTCACAAAACAAACCACCGTTTGAAGCAAAGCCAGCGGCAAAAGGGGCAGGGAATAACCTGCGATAAAATCGGTCGAGGTCATCGGCGAAGCGAACAGCCGGGTTAAGAACGAGGAAGTTCTATCCTTTGCGACCAGCATCCCGGAGAACAGGGAAATAAACGAGAAGCTGAACACTGCCAGACCAGGGGCAAGATTCTTGATGGTGTACACCTCGATTGGCATATTCATCTGCATAAACGAGAATATGACCAGCATTACCACCGGCACGCCGACGCAGAACACCATACTCAACGGATCCCGCACAATCTCTTTCCAATTTCTTGACGAGAAAAACAGAGTCTTCATTTTGCGCCACCTTCCGATGCCAGGACTATAAAGGCATCTTCCAAATTATTCGTATGGGTGTTTTCCGTTAGTTGCGCTACCGTTCCAATCGCCTTCAATTGCCCTTTTGCAATCACCGCAACTCGGTCGGCAAGCGCTTCGACTTCCTCAAGATAATGCGTGGTCAGGATGATTGTAATCTTGTGCTTTAACTGCTCGATCACCTGCCAAAGTTCGCGACGAGCCAATACATCGAGACCCAACGTTGGCTCATCCAGAAAAAGTATCTGCGGGTCAGAGATTAGCGCCATCGCAATGCTCAACCTCCTTTGCCAGCCCCCAGAAAGGATGTTAGCCTTTTTCCCGGCTAAATCAGATAACCCAAAATCAGTAATTGTCTGATCAGCCTTTTGGGTCGCTTCCTTCCGGTTACAGCCATAGATACCCGCAATCAGTTCCAGGTTTTCCTTGACCGTCAGGTTTGGCGCAATCGCGGTCTCCTGAGGCGACACGTTGATTTTCTGTTTTACCGCAAACGGGTTGGAAACAATGCTGTCGCCCAACAAAGTGGCATCCCCGCTCGTGGGTTTGCTCAAGCAGGAAAGCATCTTTATGGCGGTCGTTTTCCCAGCGCCATTGACACCCAGCAACGCGAACAACTCGCCCTGCTCAATGGAGAGATTTAGATTATCAACCGCGACAAAATCTTTAAACCGCTTGGTCAAATTGGTTGTCTGAATAGCATTCACCTTTCAATCTCCTTTTGTTTTACTCACTTTTCTCTCGACATTCAAAAGTCGGTAGCACTAAATTGAATCGTGGTCATGGACACCACTGTGAGTCAGGTGTGGTGGCATGCGGCTGAAAATCT
>CAZPIR010000025.1:11865-16512 GCA_964586085.1 uncultured Anaerolineaceae bacterium
GCGACAAAATCTTTAAACCGCTTGGTCAAATTGGTTGTCTGAATAGCATTCACTGTTTGATCTCCTTTCCGGTTTATTCACCTTCTTTTGACTTGCGAAAATCCACGTGGATTAATTTCGTCAATATTTTCATCGCTCTTTCCCGAACTGATTGCAAACAGATTCTCCTAACATACATCAGCCGAGGAAACAACGCCTCTGCAATCGGAGAGTTTTTGTACTGGTCAAGCGGACAGGCACCATGCTCTTTCGATCAACGGTTCTGTGGTCATTGTGTCTTCCTCTTGTGCCTTCAAGGCACAAAGGTTCCTTGCCCCTTGAGGTAAGCGTTGAAAAATTTCAAGGCGAGCGCGTTCATTTTTTCAACCGTGCCCAGCGGGTCCACTTCTGTGCCGCCCGCACCTGGGACAGCACTTGTCAGCATGGAAACCAGGACGGGTGAAAACAAGGGCAGGTCAGTCACGCTAAAGTGATTCGTGCCCGGCAGATGGACGATAAACGCATTCGGCGACGTGGCGGCGACGCGCTTGACTGCCACAACTTGAACTCCATTGGGTACCGCTTCCATCGCGCGAAAGAGTCCCTCGGCAAAGAGGCTCAGGATCGGAATCGGATAGGGTTTGTCATTCAACACGTTTTTGCCATTCACAAAATCCAGATACTCGCCGGACATATCGGCATCCAGACTGATGACCGCGCCGATGTCGTTGCGTTGTCGCGCGACGAGGGCGCTGACCTCACCGCCCAGCGAGTGTCCCATCACTCCAATTTTCTTGGGATCAATCATGCGATACACGGCGGCGGAATTACTGTCCTTCACCTGGGTCAAGATTGAATCCAGTACGAAATTCATATCCGCGGCGCGCAACTTCATCCACTGTTGATGAAGTTGAAAACCGGTTGCTTCATCATATTTGTGATTGACCCAATCGAGATAGGATTGCCAGTACGCCGCATCCATTCGAACGAGCTTACCATCCGAGCCAATCGTGAACAACGAGTGATAAGGATGATCAATCGAACCCACCACGTAACCGTTGCCTGCCAGTTCGATAAAGGTAGTCGTGTTGCTGATTTTCATCGCGCCGGTGCCGTGCGAAAAAAGAACCAGCGGGTACGGTCCGCCGCAATCCTTGGGAAACCAAAATGTGACATTCACATTTCTTTTTTCGCCCGTGTTGTTGAATGTTTCGACCCGGTTCGCATCGGTGTACGTATAGTTGACGGTAGCGACTGGATGTGTCCCGGTCTGTTTAGGCAAAGTGTACTGCGGAAAAACCAGAGCCGGGAAAACGGCAACCAAAACCAACACGAGGATCGCGATGGTATTGATTACCGTCCAGCCAATCGAAAAAGTTTTTTGATCGGTTCGATTGCGGACGAGCGTCCACGAGCCAAGCATTGCCCAAATCAGCAACAACGCGCCTAGCAAGTACCAGCGAAAACTCCATTCGATGAGGGACACGAGCGCAAAGAGAATGAATATGATGAACGCGCCGACCCAGATCACACTTCGCATGCGCTTTTGGTTGGAGCGTGTCCGCAGACAATAGGCACCGAAAGCAATTTCCGTGACGAACGCGATGAGCAAAATCATCGTTCCCATACTTCTATTCCTTGTCTGTGTTATCGCGCGGGCTGGGTTTGCACCAAAACGCGATTCACCATCATATCCACAAACTTGCTCGTCTCGCCGTACATCACATCGTGTCCCGATTCCTCGAACCAGATCAATTCTTTGCGCGGCGCTTGGATCGCGTTGTAATATTTTTCGACTAGGGATGCCATAGCGTTGATGTCATAGCGTCCCTCCGCAAAATACACCGGCGCTTTTAACTGGGTCGCTTGCGTCGTGAAATCGAGATCGGCGAGTTGCGGATAGACGACAGTGAAAACATCAATAAAGCCGCGGTACCAGTTGAGCTTATCTACCCAGCCATATTCCGGTCCCAGCAAGTGTCCTAGATACATATCGTACATGGTCACCTTGCTACCCGTTTTTTGTCCCATGATTTTGTTGAGCACGCCAAGATACGGGGAATATTTTGTGAACATACCTTCCCCAACATACGGCGGCGGACCAACCTTGCGTAATGATTCGATGGTTGCCGTGTCACCTTGCGCGGTCGCGTACTGGAGCGCCATCTCGTACCCCATCACATCATTCGACGTCGTGGTAATCATCTGCCCGGTGCCAACATACGCGTGATACAGTTCGGGATATTTCTGGATCAACTTGATGCCCAGAATCGTGCCCCAGGATTCACCAAGCAGATAGATTTTATCTTGACGAAAACGCGCACGGAGTAATTCAGTCAATTCACGCGCATCGGCAAGATAACGCTCAACGGTGAGTGAAGCGATCGGTACCGCCGAGTACGATTTGCCCGCGCCGGGTTGCTCCCAGTTGACGAGGACGAAATATTCTTCGAGCGGCATCAGATATTGGCGCGTCAATCCCAGGGTGCCGCCGCCCGGTCCGCCCGCGAGAAACAGCAACACCGGTTTCGATTTATCTTTGCCGCGAATCGTAATCCACTGCTCGCTCCCACCCAGGTTGACCTTTTCCAAAACGGCGATGCTGTTTGCGCCGGCAATGGGCGGCGTGAACGTAAACATGTGCGACGCAACGGTACCGACGATGCTGACCACAACGATCCCAACCAAAGCAACCAGATAGGTCAGCGGTTGATTGAAACGCACCGGTGCGATCATCAAAGCAAGGTCTAGCAGAATGAGGGGAAGCCAAACAAAAATGGGCACACTGGTCGCAAACGGCAGGAATATGACCGGGATTGCGATCATCAGTGCGATGAGCAAACCCAGGAATTGCAAAATGCCCAGCCCGATTTTGCGAGCGATGTTTGAAACTGACCAGGCCGAGGTCGGTTTGGTTGCAGGTTGAGTAAGAGTAGCCATGGGGCAATCTCCTTAATTCCAATTGATTATCAAAACCCTTGAACGTTGATCCTGAAACTATCGAATCGAAGCGATGAATGCATCAATCGCCGCTTGATTCCAACGACTCGTCGGCTCTTCGACCATGAGCAAAGCCGTCCCACCCTTGCCCTGAAACATGCCGGTCATTTGTCGGTACGCTTGCCCTTCCGAATTCGTGCCTTCGCTAATGACGAATCGAACCGATTGCCCGCGTACGCTAACCTGGCGTGTGTCTACGGTCGTCAAGCGAGATGGGCGCTTGTTTGAACGTGATTGGGTGATCTGGGTCATTTGCCGCTCGAGCGCGACCTGGTCGATTTTTGAATCTGCCGGCATTTGGATAAACATAATGTGACTGTGGTCGTCACCCGGCGAGAAGGATACAAACGCGTAATCCGCAACCTCGATGCCGTAGTCTGCCTTGTAACCGGACGGCAGTTTAAAATCGGCAATCTTGCTCGCGATTTGGGTTACTTTTTCCGGGTTCGGCTCGAACTGCTGTCCGAGGATTGCGCCGAACCAACCCAACGCGCCAAACGTGACTATCGCGCCGCACACGCACACCACAAGCAAGCCAATCACAATGCCGAGAATGATTTTGGTGTTTTTACTCATATTGTCCTCCTGTAGTTTGATCAGAAATTTTGTTATCACTCGCCGCCAGAATTTCCCGAATCGTTTCAATCATCTGATCCGGCGGCTCGGTTTTGGAAATAAATGCGTCTACCTCTTCTAGCCATGCCTCCTGGCTTGCTTCGGGGCGCGCGCTGATTGCGATGATTTTCAATTTTGGCGCCAGCAATTTCAACACCGACACGCGCCCACGCGCTGGGCGGCCGGGCAATTCCCAATCTAAAATGACACAATCGGGAGGAGCATCTTCGACGATTGCCCAAACATGTTCCATGTCGCGCGCTTCAGTCATGGATTGAATACCCAGATGTGTGTGCAACATCAGCCGCAAGGCAGAACGCGATTCGGAATTATCATCGGCGAGAAGAATCTGTTGCATCATTTGCCTTACTCATTGGGATCAGCTCTTGATAACGCGGCATCAATATATTATTCACTTTACCCGCATCATAATCCCGCCAACAAAAAAACTCCCCCGTCTTTGGGAGAGTTTTGTCCTGGTCAAGTGGCTAGTTTTCACAAATCGGCATTACACGAGCTTTTTCTGAATCGCGATTGCACCAGCGGCAACGTGAGCTGTGTAAAAGTTGCTCACACACTGGGATCGTTGCGGATGAAATCGAAAACCGCATCTACAGCTTGGTGCGCGAAATGAAACCACCAGCCGATTGGAAAGATCATGCGATTGAAGCAATTAGCGATTTGTTAGGGAATCAAAAACTAAAGGAGCGTGTCGCGCAGATCGAAGAAATGATCAAGCGCATGGATTTTCGTTGGGACAATGGATTCATCACAAATCAAGAGGAATATCTGCAGAAAAGGCTGGGTTTGCAACAGGAACTCGAACAGTTGAAACCTTTGCCGATGGATGAGTTGCAAGCGGTAGCGGATATTTTGAAAAACTTCGAGGCACACTGGGAGAAGGCAGCGGACAATCCGGTGGAACAACAGCGGTTAATGAATTTGATTTTTGAACGCATCTGGATAAAAAATAACGAGGTAGCTTCGGTTTGTTTAAGACCAAACTACCACGTTACTTTTTACCAGCACGGGAGCGACGGGCGTTGATTGCTC
>CAZPIR010000026.1:0-13938 GCA_964586085.1 uncultured Anaerolineaceae bacterium
AACACTCTCCGTCAAACTTTCCGAAGATGAAAACGGCGACAAGGTCGCGAACGTTGTCGTGGACAATAATCACCTGTCGCTCGCGATTGGCAAAGAAGGACAGAACGCGCGCCTCGCCGCCAAATTGACCGGCTGGCGCATTGACATCAAGAGCGAAGAACAAGCCCAAAAAGACCTGGCGGCCAAAGTCGCGCTCGAACCCGTCGTCGCCGCTGAAGAACTCGCCGCCGAAAAAGCCGCCGCGCAAGCCCTGCTCGCCGAGTTCGCCGAACCGGTCGAAGAAGTCGCCGTCATCGAAACGCCGGTCGAAGAACCAGTCGCCCCGGTGGCTGAAGCCGAACCGGTTGTCGCCGAACCTGTCACGCCGGTGACCGCCGAGGTGGTCGCCGAACCAACTGCCGTCACTGAAGAACAACCTCAGCCAGGCGTGGCAACCGAATCCGAACCCTCGTTTGAAAAAGCGTGGGAAGAATTTGAAGCGGAAGAAGGCGAAGAAGAATCCGCCGAAGAAAAACAAAAACGTAAAGGCACACGCAAGGGTCAAACGCTGGTCTTTGACGAATCGTTAGGCAAAGTCGTCGTCAAGCGTCAACGTAAAGGCGGGCGCGGGCGCGATGCGTGGAGCGACGAGGAATAATCGTCACGCGATTAGATTCGTATGCCGATCAAACATATTCCCCAGCGGACGTGTATCGCTTGTCGAACGGTGCGCGCGAAACGCGAGTTGATTCGCATTGTGCGCACCGATGAAACACACGTGCAAGCCGATGCGACCGGTAAAAAAGCCGGGCGCGGCGCGTATCTGTGTCGTGCGCGCGAATGCTGGGAACAAGTTTTGCAATCACCGCGCCAACTGACGCACGCGCTCAACCTGAGCGCGCCGATCCATATTGAGGATATGGCTCGTTTGTCTGAATTCGCGGCAACTCTGCCACCGCGTGAAAAACCAACGGCAGGGCAATTAAATCAATCACAATGAAGGCACTCGCCAATGGCTCCGCGCTCAGCGAGGGGCGAGGATGGATTGCCGCGACGCTCTGCGTCGAAAGGCAAAGGGGAACACCACGATGAACGCCTAAGCGGTTCAGCGATTTTTCCCCTGCGCGTCTAGCACGCGCTCTCCTCGATTTTCCTCTTTGCGCGCGACCTCTCACTCATAATTTATTTTTTGGCGATTGCCCTCGGCGAGCCGTTTGGCGCGACGTGTTTTGGCGTCTCTGTCACTCGGCTCGAAAGGAGAGTGTGCTATGGCTGAAACTAGACCCCCTATCAAGCGGACTGATTCGAGTAAACCATCCGAGAACAAACCGGTTGCTCCTGCGCGGCGTCCTGCCCCCACCAATCCCAGCCCACGCCCGGCGCAAGCCGCGCCAAGCGCGCGACCGACACAACCTGGCACACATCCTGCACCCGCACCGCGTCCCGCACAACCCGGCGCGCGTCCCGCCGCACCAGCACGACCTGGACAACCACCGGCTCGCCCGGCACAACCTTCGCGACCATCGCAACCCGGCGCACGCCCAGCCGCACCACGTCCCGGCAATCGTCCCGGCGCACCAAGCCATCCAACCCACCATCGCCCCGGCGGCGCACCTGCCGCACGACCGGGTGGGGCACCACCAGTCGCGCCACGACCGGTTGCGCCACCACCGCCACCGCCCAAACCCAAGCCCGTCGAACTGCCGGAAAATTTAACCGTCCGCGATCTCGCCGCCCTGCTCCAGGTCGGTCCGATTGACATTATCAAAAAACTGATGGCGAACGGCATCATGGCAAACATCAATCAGCCGATTGATTATGATACCGCCGCACTCATTGCCGGCGAACTCGGCTTTGAAGTGATCGAGCCAAAACCCATTGAGGTTGAGCCGGAAATTTCGACGCTGACGAGCATTCCGAAAAAACGCGAATACACCCAAGCCGAACTCGCGAATATGGTCGTGCGTCCGCCGGTCGTAACCGTAATGGGTCACGTGGATCACGGCAAGACCTCGCTCCTCGACGCGATTCGTCACGCGAACGTCGTCGCCGGCGAAGCCGGTGGCATTACGCAACACATCGGCGCGTACCAAGTTTTGCACGACGGCAAACGCATCACGTTCCTCGATACGCCCGGTCACGAAGCATTTACCGCGATGCGCGCACGCGGCGCCAAAGCAACCGACCTTGCGATTATCGTCGTTGCGGCGGATGATGGCGTGATGCCGCAAACCCGCGAAGCGATTGACCACGCGCGCGCCGCCCAAGTGCCCATCATCATTGCGATGAACAAAGTGGACAAGGCAAACGCCAATCCCGAACGCGTCAAACAACAATTGTCCGACCTGGGTCTCGCGGTGTACGGCGGCAAGGATGAAGTGACCGTCGTCGAAATTTCGGCGAAACAAAAAACCGGCATTGCCGAATTGCTCGAAAACATCATCGTCGTTTCCGAACTGGCTGACCTGCGCGCCGATCCTAAAAAACCGGCAAGCGGGGTCGTCATCGAATCGAAACTCGACAAGCAACAAGGCGCCATGGCAACCTTGCTCGTCCACGACGGCACCCTGCAATCCGGCGATGCCATTTTAATCGGCACCGTGTCCGGTAAAATTCGCGCCATGTTCAACGATCGCGGCGAAACCATCAAATCCGCCGGACCCGGCGAACCGGTTGTTGTCACCGGCTTGTCCGATGTCCCTCAAGCCGGCGAAACCTTTGGCGTGATGACCGACGAACGCGAAGCGCGTGATCGCGCGAATGCGAGCGCGCTGGCTAAACGCCAAGCCGAACAAAAATCGTCGCGCGCCGTCAACCTGAATGACCTGTTCGCGCAATTCCAAGCCGGT
This sequence comes from uncultured Anaerolineaceae bacterium, assembly GCA_964586085.1. Taxonomy (GTDB): domain Bacteria; phylum Chloroflexota; class Anaerolineae; order UBA4142; family UBA4142; genus JACRBM01. Next base: position 2,829 of record CAZPIR010000026.1, read on the forward strand.
CAAGTCAAGGAACTCAACCTCATCGTCAAAGCCGATGTCGCCGGTTCACTCGAACCCATCGTCTCGTCGCTCGAACGCTTGGGCGACGACAAGATCAAGGTCAAGGTCATCCATCAAGGCATCGGCACGATCACACGCAACGACATCATGCTCGCGATGGCATCCCAGGGTATCGTGATCGGGTTCAATGAAACCGCCGAACCTGCCGCGCAAACGCTCGCCGAAACCGAAGGCGTGGACATTCGCCAGTACAACATCATTTACAAATTGATCGAGGATATTGAAAAAGCGCTCAAGGGTATGCTCGACCCGGTGTTCAAGGATATGCTTGTTGGCAACGCGACCGTGTTGCAGATCTTCAAACTGAAAAAAGGGTCGGTTGCCGGCTTACGCGTGAACAAGGGCAAAGCGCCGCGCAACGCCTCCATCGTGCGCGTGCTCCGTGGCGGGAGCGAGCAATTCAAGGGCACAATTTCCGCGCTCAAGCGCTTCACCGACGATGTAAAAGAAGTCGCCGAAGGATACGAGTGCGGCTTGTCGCTCGAAGGTTTCAACGATATGCAAGTGGACGATCAAATCGAATTTTACCAAAAGGTCAAAGTGAGTTAAGGTATGACTGGGCATCGTGTTGAACGCGTGAGTCATCGCGTCCATCAAGATCTCTCGGTGCTGTTCGAACGTGGCATCAGCGATCCGCGACTCGTCGGCGTGCGCATCTTGCACGTGCAGATGACCGGCGATTTGCGGATCGCCAAAGTGTACATCAATGCGGCGGGGCACGATGAAGATGAGATGCGCGAAATCATGGAAGGGTTAAAGCACGCGGCGAGTTATCTGCGTCGTCAGCTGGCAAACAGCATTGATTTGCGCTTTGCACCCGAGTTACGTTTCTACGTCGATCATTCCATCGAGCGCGGCGAACGTTTTCTCCAAGTGCTGGACGAAATCCAAGCCGAAGCAAAACCGCAAACCGAAACGACCAAACAAACGGAAAGTAGAAAACAAACCGACGAGTAATTCAATCGCCGGTTCGGGAAACGATATGGGAACTGTAATTTCATTCCAAGAAGCCGTCGCGCTTCTCAAACAATACTCGCGCATTTTCGTCGCGGCGCACATCATGCCCGATGGCGACTGCATCGGCTCGGCGCTCGGCTTAACTTGGGCACTTCGCAAATTGGGCAAAACCGTCACCGTCACCTGCCAAGACCATGTGTCAGCCACATTCGATTATTTGCCGGGTTACGCCGAGCTGAAACCCAAACTGCCCACCGACGAAGAATTGATTGTGTTCGTGGACGGCAGTTCGTCCGACCGTTTTGGCGCGGCGTTCGATCCCAAATTGTTCAATGGTCGCCCCGTGCTGGAAATTGACCATCACGTGACGAATGAAAATTTCGCGCCGTTGAACTATGTTGACTCGCACGCCGCCGCAACCGCCGAAATCATTTATCGCATCGTCCGCGCGTTCGACGTGCCGCTCGACGCGAGCATCGCCCAGTGTCTCATCACCGGCATCATCACCGACACGCTAAGCTTTCGCACTTCGAGCACAACTGTAGACACGCTCAGGATCACCACGGCGTTGATGGAAGCCGGCGCCTCGATTCCCGATGTGGTCGAGCACGCGTTCAATCAATTGCCCATCGCCGCGTTACGTTTGCGCGGCAAGGTGTTCAGCGAAGCCAAACTCGACGGCATCATCGTGTGGGCGGAAATTGCGCACAAAACTCTGCGAGAACTCGGCGTCAATGGCAACGGCACGAGCGGGATGATCAACCAACTGCTCAGTGTAGACTTGGCAAAAATCGCGGCGATGTTCATCGAAAAAGAGAACGGCAAGATTGATGTCGGCTTGCGCGCACGACCTGGACTCGATGTGTCCGGCGTGGCGCGCAAACTCGGTGGCGGCGGACACAAGCAAGCCGCTGGCGCGTTGATTGACGGTCCGCTAATTCCGGCACGCGAACGTGTGCTGGCGGAACTCCGACAAATTAGCAATTCTCCAACAAGCCAATGAACCAAATACTTGATTTGGCAATTGGCTCATTGGCTCATTAAAATATGCCTTGTCCCAACTGCGGCAGAGCCAACACCTGCCCACTCCAATTTACCTCGCTCGATTCCTCCACGCCAGAATTTCACACGCGGGGATTGAACGGCATTTTCAACGTCAACAAACCTGCCGGCAAAACGTCGCACGATATTGTCGGGCGCGTGCGTCGCGCCTCCAAGGGCGCCAAGGTCGGTCATGCCGGCACGCTCGACCCGATGGCGACCGGCGTTCTGCTCGTGTGCATCGGGCAAGGCGTGCGCGTGAGCGAGTACTTGATGGACCACGATAAAAAATATCGCGCACGCATTCGGCTCGGCATTGCGACCGACACCGAGGATGCGACCGGTCAAGTCATCGCACAAAAAGATGTGAACGTCTCGCGCGAACAAGTTGAAACGGCATTAAAGAAATTTGTCGGCAAGCAAGCGCAATATCCGCCGGCGTACTCGGCAATTAAACGCGATGGCGTGCCACTCTACAAACGCGCGCGGCGCGGCGAACAAATCGAAACCGAGCCGCGCAATGTAGAGATGTATAGCATTACACTCGTCGCGCTCGATTTGCCGGAGGTCGAGGTGGACGTGCATTGTAGCAAGGGCACGTACATTCGCTCGCTTGCGCGCGATGTGGGCAATGCACTCGACTGCGGCGCGCATCTCGCCGGGTTGACACGCACGATGAGCGGAAATTTTTCGCTCGACGACTCAGTCACGCTCGATGAATTGACGAGCACACTCGAAGCCGGTTACGGCGAACGTTACCTGCATCCGCTCGATGAAGCGTTACTGCATTTTGAAGCCATCATCGTCAACGCCGAATTGGAAAAACAAATTCAGCAAGGCAAAACGCTCGACTGTGGTCGCGCGTACTCGACGCCCTTATTGCGCGCCTACTCAACGACCGGCGAGTGCATCGCCCTGCTCGAACGCGGCCATGTGCCGGATAGTTGGAAACCAAGAAAAGTCTTTATGATTTAAAATTTAGGATCTAGGATTTTGCCTCGCGCACGACCAAATCAGAAATCGAAAATCATAAATCATAAATCAAAAATGGACATTATTCGCGACCTCACCACCGTTCATCTCCCCCGCCCCACCGTCATCACCATCGGCTCGTTCGACGGCATTCATCGCGGACATCAACACCTGATTGCTCAAGTCATCGCGCGCGCACAAGAACTGGGCGCGGCAAGCGCACTCGTCACCCTGCACCCGCATCCCAAAATTGTGCTTCGTCCCAACTCGCCGATGCAATACCTGAGCACCATCGAAGAACGCCTCGATTTGCTCGCGCCGCTCGGCTTGGATTATGGCATCGTCTTTCCCTTTAGCATCGAAACATCGCAAATCCGCGCACGCGAATTTGTCCAGCTTTTGCTCGATCACGCCAATATGCGCGAGATTTTTTGCGGCGCAAATTTTGCTTTCGGATACAAGCGCGAGGGCAATATTGAATTTTTGCGCGCGCTCGGCGCAGAAAAAAATTTTACCGTCCACGTCGTCGCGCCGCAAATGTTCGACGCAGAAATCATTTCGAGCACACGCATTCGCGAACTCGTCGCGCGCGGTCAGTTGGATGAAGCGACGCGCTTGCTGGGACGATTTCCTTCGGTACGCGGGCGCGTCATCAAGGGCGACCAGCGCGGGCGCACACTCGGCTTTCCGACGGCGAACTTGGCGATTGCGGAACGCCGTCTGATTCCGGCGAATGGCATTTATGCGTGCCGGGTGAAAATCGGCGAGCGGTGGCACGGCGGCGCGGCAAACATCGGCGTGCGCCCCACGTTCGACAACGGCGCGCGCTTGGTCGAAGTGTTCGTGCTCGATTTTGAAGGCGACTTGTACGACCAAGTGATCGAGGTGCAATTCGTCAAACGCTTGCGCGAAGAATTGAAATTTGAAAACATTGGCGCGTTGATCGAACAAATGAATCGCGACGTGCAAGAAACGCGGCGCGTGTTGGCACTCCCACAATTTTCAAATTTGACCTGAAAACGTTCTTGTATATAATAGGCACGCGAACGGACGATATTCCTCGGTAGCTCAATTGGCAGAGCGCGCGGCTGTTAACCGCGATGTTCTAGGTTCAAGTCCTAGCCGAGGAGCCAGAAAGCCGGCGAGATTAATCTCGCCGGCTTTTTCATTGACACGTTTTTTTCGACGTGGTATAGTTGGCGCGGAGGACAACCGATGAACGCACTCGTTTTTGATGGCGCACTCAAGCTCGTGCGCGATTACCCCAAACCCCGCCCGCCGCAAAATGAAACGCTCGTGCGCGTGACACGCGCCGGCATTTGCAACACCGACCTTGAAATCGTCAAGGGATACATGGGCTTTCACGGCGTGCTCGGTCACGAGTTTGTCGGCGTGACCGAAGAGGGCGCGCGCGTCGTCGCCGAGATCAACGCCCACTGTGGCGAATGTCCAACCTGCTTGCGCGGCGACCCAACCCACTGCCCCAACCGCACGACGCTCGGCATCATGGATCGTGATGGCGCGTTTGCCGAATACGTTTCACTGCCCACAAAAATTTTGCATCGGATTCCGGCATCCGTGCCGGATTCACACGCCGTTTTTGTCGAGCCGCTCGCCGCCGCGTGCGAAATCACCGAGCGCGTCCACATTCGTCCGACGGATCGCGTCGCCGTCATCGGCGATGGCAAGCTGGGATTGTTGTGCGCCCAAGTGCTCGCGTTAACCGGGTGTGATTTGCTCGTCATCGGTCGCCACGCCGACAAGCTTGCCACGCTCACCCGACGCGGCATCGCCGCGACGACCAATCCGGATTTGATTCACGTGAAATTCGATGTGGTTGTGGATTGTACTGGACAGGCGAGCGGATTCGAGCTGGCGCGTCAACTGTTACGTCCGCGCGGCACGCTCGTTTTGAAATCTACGTTTCACGGCGCACAAGAAATGCCGTTCGCGCCCATCGTGATTGACGAAATCTCGATTGTTGGTTCGCGGTGCGGTCCGTTCGCGCCGGCAATTCGCCTGCTCGAACAAAAATTGGTGGACGTGGATTCGCTCATCACCGCCGAGTATCCCATCACGCGCGGCGTCGAAGCATTCGCGCGCGCCGTTGAGCGAGGCGTGTTGAAAGTTCAAATCACCCTGAATCAATGAGGCATCGTTGAAAAATTATTACATCGCCATCGAAGGCGTGATCGGCGTTGGCAAAACCACGCTGGTGCGTCTGGCACAACGTGAATTCAACGCCCAGGTCTTGCTCGAAGTGTTTGAAGAAAATCCGTTCCTCGCGCGATTCTATCAAGACCGCAAACGCTACGCGTTCCAAACCCAGATTTTCTTTTTGCTCAGCCGCTTTCACCAACAACACGAAGCCGTGCCCGCCGCGCTCGCCCAAGGCAACCTCATCAGCGATTACACATTCGACAAGAATAAAATTTTTGCGCGGCTCACGATTGACGGCGATGAATTGGCGATGTACGAAAGTGTCCAAGACATTATGGCGACCAAGATTCCCTCACCTGACCTCGTCGTCTATTTGCGCGCGCAGACCGACACGTTGATGGAACGCATCGCTCTGCGCGACCGGGCGTACGAGCGTGCGATGGAGCGAGATTACATTGCCGCGCTCGCCGAGGCGTACGAAAATTTTTACGCGCATTACGCCGCCGCGCCGGTGTTGACGATTGACACCGATCAACTCAACGTCGTGCACAATAGCGAGGATTTGTATGCAGTGCTGGAACACATTCGCGCCAAATTGGCTAGCACCATTTATCAGCAAACCTTGTTTGAAAAAAACGTGGCGAAGGATTAACTCCTTCGCCACGTTTTCTATTTGATTGTAACAATTGGTGAAATTTCGACGTGCGGTAATTGTGCGTTAATCGCATCCATCCCGCGCACAATTGCCGGGAAAACGCCGGGGAACAAACGCTCGAACTCGATGAACACGAGTAAGGCGAGCACGACATAGAACGGCGTCATACTCTTTTTGCGGTTCGCGTACACCAACGCCAACGCCAAAATCACCAACAAGATAATATCCATCAAACCCAGATTGATCATCGCATCTCCTTTCTATCAAAAAAATCTATTCCCACTCGATCGTCCCCGGTGGTTTGCTCGTGATATCATAAACAACGCGATTGACCCCACGCACTTGATTGACGATGCGACTGCTGATGCGCGCGAGCACGTCGTACGGCAAACGCGCCCAGTCTGCCGTCATGCCATCGCTACTCGTCACCGCGCGAATCGCGACGACGTTATCGTAGGTTCGCCCGTCGCCCATCACGCCAACCGTTTTGAGCGGCGTGAGCACGGCAAAGTACTGCCACACTTCACGTCCCAATCCCGCGCGTTCGATTTCCTCGCGCGCAATCGCATCCGCCCCGCGCAGAATCGCGATTCTGTCTTGGGTAACCTCACCGAGAATTCGCACGGCGAGACCAGGACCCGGGAATGGTTGACGATACACAACCTGCTCCGGCAAACCCAGTTCGAGACCGACGGCGCGCACTTCGTCTTTGAACAGATAACGCAACGGCTCGATCAACTCGAATTGCAAATCGTCCGGCAAACCACCGACGTTGTGATGCGTTTTGATCCGTGCCGCCGCGCGTCGTTCCGGCGCACGCGATTCGATCACGTCCGGGTACAGCGTGCCTTGCGCGAGAAAACGCATCGGATTGTTACTTGCGAGTGACTCGGCGGTCTCTTCAAACACGCGCACAAATTCCGTGCCAATGATTTTCCGTTTCTGTTCCGGGTCGGTCACACCGTCGAGTTTCGCCAAGAAACGCGCGCTCGCATCTACCGGCACAAGTTCCAGGTCGAGTTGTTTTTGAAACAGATCAATCACCGCGCCCGCTTCGCCTTCGCGCAGTAAACCGTGATCCACGAACACGCAGACTAGTTGCTCGCCAATCGCGCGACCAACAAGCGTCGCGACAACCGTCGAGTCCACGCCGCCGCTTAACGCGCAGAGCACGCGGCCATCACCTACCCGCGCGCGAATTTGCGCGATGGACGATTCGATGAACGCGTGCGGCGTCCAATCGCCGCGACAGTCGCACACGTCGAAGAGAAAGTGGCGGAGGATGTCTTTGCCTTGCGGCGTGTGCGCGACTTCGGGATGAAATTGGAGCGCGTACATTTTGCGCGTGGGATTGGCAATCGCGGCATAATGGCATGTGTCACTGTGCGCGAGCGAGCGAAAGCCGGTTGGCAAGGCTGTGAGTTGGTCGCCGTGACTCATCCACACGCGCAATGAATCCGGCAACTCGGTGAATAATTTTTCCGGCTCATCCACCACGACGGTTGCGTGACCGTACTCGCGGTGTGCCGCGCGTTCGACACGCCCGCCCAGGTTTTGCGCAAGCAGATGCATCCCGTAACAAATTCCCAGAATTGGCGCATTGAAATCAAAAACAAAATCCGGCAAGGTCGGCGCGCCTTCATCATAAACGCTCGCCGGTCCGCCGGATAAAATGATCCCGCGTGGATTGAGGCGCGCGAGTTCGTCGCGCGTCGCATCGTGCGGCACGAGTTCGCAGTAAACATTCAACTCGCGCACGCGGCGCGCGATGAGTTGCGTGTACTGCGAACCAAAATCCATAATTGCAATTGTGTCAGTCAAGCCAACCCCCGCCCTACTTGAAAATAATTTTACCGTCGTCCATGCTCGTGATGACCGCCAAACTTTCAATCGGCACGTTGAGGTCGCGCGCGTTCACGCGCCCCAATTCAAATTCTTTTTCAATCACGGTGCCAATGCCGACAAGGTGCGCGTTCACTTTGGCAACGAGCCGTGCGAGTGCGATAATCGTTTGCGCGGTCGCGAGAAAATCGTCCACGATGAGCACACGCTCGCCGGGACGCAAGTACTCGGTCGAGACCATCAACTCGACCTGCTTGTTGTGCGTGCGCGATTGGCACGTTTCGCGCACAATCGTGTAATCCATTGTGAGCGGCGGATTCTTGCGCGCAAACACGAGCGGAATGTTCAATGCCGCCGCTGTCGCCAACGCAGGTGCAATGCCGCTCGTTTCTGCCGTCAACACTTTGGTCGGCTGAGTGTGCGCCAATCGTCGCGCCAATTCGCTCCCTAACCGCACCATCAACGCCGGATCAATTTGGTGATTGAGGAATGAGTCCACCTTGAGAATACCCTTGCCAAGATTGCGCCCTTCTCGCAAAATCCGCTCTTGCAATTCTTGCATCATAGCCCCCCGGAAAAAATTTGATAACGGCAATCAGTATAACACGAGATTGCCTTTTTAGCGCGAAAGAATTTGGGGGATTCGACGGAATTTGCACGGGGTTTGATTCTATGCTAAAATCGCTGGCGAGACGGTTAACGAAAGGAGCGCAAGCATATGTTTGGTTTACAACCCACTCACCTGGTCATCATCCTCGTCGTCGCGCTTTTGATCTTTGTTCCCTCGCGCCTGCCAGAATTGGGCAAGGCGATTGGACGCACGTTAAAAGAATTCCAAAGCGCAACGAAAGAAGCCACGGCTAGTTCGAACGAAGAATTGCAAAAACCCGCCGAACCCAAAAAAGAAGAGCCGCCCAAATCATCCTAATCCTAGGATAAACCAACAGGTGGACACGTAGACAGGTAAACAAGTCCGGTCACTTGTTTACCTGTCTGTCTGTCTCTAGAGTAATCCATATGCCCGAAGAAAAAGAAAAACGAATGGGCTTTCTCGACCACCTCGAAGAAGTCCGCCGCCGCTTGTTCATGGCGCTCATCGCCATTCTGGTTACCACAACCATCGCCTACTTTTTTGCCGACACCATCCTGTACGTTTTGACTGCGCCCTCCGGTCTTCCGAAACTGGTCGCGCCCAGCCCGATGGATGGTTTCATGGTCAGGTTTCGGGTTGCGTTGTACGGCGGGATTGCTCTCGCCACACCCATCTGGATTTATCAAATCCTCAAGTTTTTGGAACCCGGTTTATTGCCTCACGAAAAAAAGTGGCTGATTCCCGGCGCAGTTGCGATGGTGATCTTGTTTTTGATTGGCAACCTGTTCGGCTATTTCATGCTTAGTAATATGATGGGCGTATTGCTTGGCATGTTCGGCGACCCCAACTCGAGTTCCATCTCTTACTTACCGATGGCTGACCAGTACATCTCGTTCGTCACGTATTTTTTGATCGCGACAGGATTGGCATTTGAAGTGCCGATTGTTTTGCTCGTCCTGATCCGCATCGGCATCGTCACGCCGCAACAGTTGCGCAAGCAACGCAAGATCGCGTATTTTATCATCTTTGTCTTTGCCGAACTCGTCACCCCGGTGGCTGATCCCATCGTTGCGCCGATGGTAGTCATGTTGCCAATGGCAGTTTTGTTCGAGAGTGCATTGTTCATCTCGCGCTGGGTCGTGCCCAAACCCGCGCCGACCATCGCTCCGACTAAACCTGCGTAAGGTTCGATGATGTTCGACGCGTCTTCGTTGGCGAATCAACTCCGCCGAGTTCCGCACTTTCAAGGCATGTCCGAAGCGGATCTCAAAACGATTGTCGTGTCAGGACAAATCCGGCGTTTTCCGGCGGACACGCTCATTTTTGTCGAGGGTGAACCTTCGGCGGGAATGTTTGTGTTGATTGCCGGGCGCGTGCATCTGTGCAAACTCGGACCGCAAGGACACGAGTCCATCATCTCCGTCGTCGAACCCATCATCATGTTCAACGAAGTCAGCGCACTCGATGGCGGCGTCAATCTCACAACGGCGCGCGCGGTGCAAGAGTGCTTGACCTGGAACATCAGCCAACCGAATTTTCGCGGCTTGATGGATCGCTATCCCCAAGTTGGCTTGGGCTTGCTCCGCGTGCTCGCGTTACGTTATCGCGCGCTTGTCTCGCAGTACGAAGACCTATCGTTTCGCTCCGTGCTCGCGCGCACCGCCAAGCTTTTGCTCGACCTGAGTCACAACGGCGAACAACCAATTGATCGGTACGCGCACTCGAATCAGGAACTCGCCGCGCGCATCGTCACCGTGCCCGAAGCGTTGAGCCGGTCGCTCAAAGCTTTCAAAGACGAAGGTCACATCACGTCCACCCGTGCACACATTCGCGTGCGCGATCCGGAAATGCTGGCGCGGCTGGCACAGTTGGAATCGAGTTTGTTTCGCGGCTAATTCAACCTTGCGAAGGGTTTAGACCTTGGCAAGGTTTTTTATTGGATTGACTAAAGTCAATGACGATTCGTGCCGGTTGTGGTATGGTTGCTCACGAAAATCATTTCGGCGCACCGAAGCGCCCATTCTGAAGCAAGGTATTGAAATGCCTGTCGAATGCGCGCGCATCGGCAGGCATTTTTTGTTCGCGGAGAAAACAATGTTAGCCCAACGATTCAATTTTTTGTTTCGCTCGACCAAAGGTCTCGTGTTGGTCGCGATTGCGCTCATCTCGCTCGAAACCGCCATCTGGGGCATGATTTCGGGACCGATGGCAGAACTCGGCATTCGCGATGCGTGGGTGCGCTGGACCGGTATGATCCTGAATCCGGCTGAACGCGAGGGACGCATCGTGATGCTGTATCACACGATTGCGATGGCAGTCGTCGCGATTGAAGTGTACATCATCAACGCCATGCTTCCGATGAAAGAAAATCAACGCGCGCAAATCAATGGCATGATGACGGTTGGCTACATTGCCACGATGCTTGGCGGGATGGGTTTTGCGTACTTTGGGCACAACTGGATTCTGCACGGACTATTCATCTTTGGACAATCGCTGATTTTCTTTGCCGGCGTTTTGCTCGCGCTCGCGCTCAATCCCTGGCAAAAAGAGTACGCCCTCCCAAGCGGCGAGTACGCGTCGTGGAAAAATCTCAACCTGGAACGCGCGGCATTTTTCACGATGGCGGTCGCCACACTTGGCTCGGCGTTGTTCGGCGCGGTGCCGGGGTCGTACTCGGGCAACGGCTTTGAAACCTTTCTCGCCGAAGATGTCGTGCGCCAAGTCCACAAGGACGCGCTCCAACTTGCCGTCATCGGACACTTGCACATTATGCTCACGCTCATCGCCGTCGCGCTCGCGCTCATCGTCGGACGCTGGCTCGATTTCAAGGG
>CAZPIR010000026.1:13948-16094 GCA_964586085.1 uncultured Anaerolineaceae bacterium
TTTCAAGGGCACGCTCCACAAAATTGCGATGCCGATGATGATTGTCGGCACGTTCATCATCACACTCGGCGTGTGGCTCGTCGTGCCGTTCGAGGAAATCGCGCACAATTTTATCTATGTTGGCTCGGTGTTCATTTTGCTCGCGGCATTGTTCCTTGTGATTTTTGGTTTCGGCAAATTATCCCGCGAGCGGCTCGCTGAGTTGAAAATTGCCAAGCCATCATTTGTGCAAAAACTTGGCGCGCTCCTGCACGACCCGCTCAAGTTCGGCGCGTTGTGGCAGATGGTGTACATGAATTTCGTCGTGACCTTCATCGGCTTGTTCATGGCCATTCGGCTCGACAAGGTCGTGCGCGTGTGGCCTCAGCGCGAAGAACGCATCACGCTTACCGGACACTGGCACATCCTCGCGGCGATTTGCGCGACCATCATCCTGTTTTATTACGCGGACATGATTGGACTCAAAGGCAAGGTACGGCAATGGTTTGGCTGGGTTGTCATCATCGCGTCGGACGTTGCCTTTGCCGCCGCCGCGTTCTTTTCGACCAAGCGATTGTACGTGACCGAATCGGCGCAACAGCCGCTCGTGGACACAACGATGCTCATCATTGACGCCAGTCTCGCCACTGTCCTCGTCGCGCTCGCGGCGTTGCTGATTTGGCGACTAGCCGATTTGTTCACGCGCCAAGGCAAGTGGGCACAAGAACTAAAGGAGCGATCGCGATGAAATACATTTTCACTTTACTCATTGCCGTGTTGCTCGTTGCCTGTTCGACCACCGCGCCGACCGGCGCGCCGATTCGCGCAAACACCGGCGTGGATTCCGAATCCTGGGTCACGATTCCCGCCGGCGAATTTGCGATGGGTCAGCACAACGAGATCGTCAAGATTGAAAAGCCGTACGAGATGATGGTCACGCTTGTGACAAACGCACAGTACGCGCGTTATCTCAATCAGGCACTCGCGACGAACAAGGTCAAGCTCGTCAACGATCAAATCGTCGGTATGTATCCCGGCGACAAGTTCACCGGCAAGCGGCACGAAAAGAAAATCGAGGCGGGCGAGTACATTCACCTGCCGGTCAATCACGCCGATTCGCGGCTCGCGTTCGATGGAAAAAATGTCTCCGTGAAACCGGGATACGAAAACCATCCCGTCGTTGCGATCACCTGGTTTGGCGCGCAAGCGTATTGCGCGAGTGTGAGTGGTCGCTTGCCCACCGAAGCCGAATGGGAAAAAGCCGCGCGCGGACCCGACAAACGCGCGTATCCCTGGGGCGACGACATTGAATTGAACCAAGCGAATTTTTATTCGAGCCGCGACCCATCCGAAAAATCGTTCGGCGCGCAAGGCGATACGTTGCCCGTTGGTTTTTACAACGGCAAAACGCACGATGGGTACCAGACCCAGGATGCGAAAAGCGCGTATGGCTTGTACGACATGGCCGGCAACGTGTGGCAGTGGACAAGCGATGTGTACGCCGGGACACACTATCGTTTCATGCGCGGCGGAAGCAAAGGCGTGTACGATTACAACTTGCGCGTGTGGTCGCGCAACTCCGCTGAGCCGGATTTCTTTGGACCCAGCACCGGCTTTCGATGCGTGCGGAGCAAATAATGCGATTTAAAAAATTGCGCCAGTACTGGTCGCTCACAAAAAGTTTGCAGACCGGGTTATTGCTCGTGACCGGCATTGCCGGTTTTTTGAGCGCGCGTTGTCCCATCACAAGCGGCGAAATGTTGCTCGCCGTTGCCGGGAGTTTATTTTTGGCAATTGCCGGCAGTACCGTACTAAACATGGTCTGGGATCGCGACATTGACACGGTGATGCAACGCACGTGCGCGCGACCTTTGCCGGCGGGTCAAGTTGATGTGCGCGAAGGTGTCGCGCTCGGCGTAGGCATGTCCATCCTGGGTGTCGCGTGGGCGTGCGCGCTCGCGCCGCTGTACGGCGTCGTCGTTTTCGCCGGCTGGTTGTTCGACGTGGTGATTTATACGATGTGGCTCAAACGCCGCACGCCCTGGTCAATTCTGTGGGGCGGCATCGCCGGCGCCATGCCAATTCTCGCGGGGCGCGCGCTCGGCACCGGCACAATTGATGCGATTGGCGTTTTGCTCGCGCTCGCAATTTTGTTGTGGATTCCCAC